>CACYDE010000151.1 GCA_902773045.1 uncultured Ruminococcus sp.
GGCAGTATGCCTGCAAGATCTCTGTACACTCTGACGAAAAAATCTACTGCGCATCTTCGGCACAATCTCTGTGCGGTATTGCCTTAAGTATTTAATAAATGGGGTCTTAAAATCATTATTCCTGTAAAATCTTTATGCAGATAGTCCCTGAGATTCACTTTCATAATAAAACATCGGCTTGAATAATTATTAAAAACGGAAGATTGAATCCGAACCGTAAATTATAGATCCGGATCCGATCGGAAATTTTTAATGTATCCGAAATGAGGAGTTTTATTATGGGTTTTGCTGAATTGTTTTTTGTGGCAGTGGGGCTTTCAATGGACGCGTTTGCGGTTTCGGTATGTAAGGGATTGGGAATGAAAAAGATGAATGTTGGAGGGGCAATGACCCTTTCGCTCTTTTTCGGATTCTTTCAGGCTTTGATGCCTTGTATCGGTTGGTTTCTCGGTTCGGGTTTTCAGCGTTATATCGTTAAATACGATCATTGGATAGCATTTTTTATGCTTGCTTATATCGGAGGAAAAATGATTAAAGATTCAGTTTCCGGAAGCGGTCACGAGGTGACTCTTGGCGGAGAAGTCAGCCTTAGGGAGGTTGTGATCCTGTCAGTAGCTACGAGTATTGATGCGTTGGTGGTGGGTATCACACTCGCTTTTTTAAATATAAATATATTTTTTTCTGCTGCCCTCATCGGCCTGACAACTTTTTTTATCTCATTATTCGGAGTAGTATTGGGTGTTAAATTCGGAAGCAGATTTGAAAACAAGGCAGAGGTGTTTGGGGGAGCGATTCTTATTTTTATTGGTGTGAAAATTCTGATTGAGCATTTATCCCCGTGATTAGGGTTTGCTGACTATATATTGCAACAAAAGTTAACAGTATATGCACTGTTTTGCTTTTTATAACAAACTGTTAACATTATATTTAGAATTAGTTTACATGATTGTTTGTACTGGATTTATAATATTTATGTTGACATTTTCAATTATTTATAGTATAATCATAATTAATAATAAGTCTTGATATCAAAATCAGATTAATGTCGGCTGTTGAAACTTCAGGATTTATCTTTATAAATTCGATGTTTCTTCCGCTTTAACAGCTGAAGAGGCTTTATAGATGGGATGCGGTCTTTTTTGTGCCTGAGGCTTGGTTCTGTTGACGGATGCCTGTGAGTGCTGTTGACATTGCATGATTTTATGATATAAAAAATGTACATTCTTTACAAAGGAAGAAAAACTATGGGTATTTCAGAAAATCTAAAAAAAGGCACATCTGAGCTTTTGATCCTCTATCTCCTTCAGAGCGAGGATATGTATGGCTATCAGATTGCACAGGAGCTAAAAGTAAGAAGCGGAGAACAGTTCGTTATGCCGGAAGGATCTCTCTATCCCACTCTTTATCGTCTTATCGAAAAAGGTGTGATTTCCGACAGAATGGAAATTGTCGGAAAAAGACTGCGTAAGTACTATCATCTTGAACCAAAGGGCAGAGATTACTTGGATACGATCACAAATGAGTATGATAAGATCAGCAAGGGTATTCAGATGGTTTTGTCAGGCGCTAAGGCACAATCAGAAAACGGCTAAATCTTTCAGCAAAATGTTTACAAACGGGGAACGATGAAACAAGAGTTTTGTCGTTCCCTTTTCTTGTGATGCTATTTTTTGAAAACAACAGTGCGGATTTACTTGTCATTTTGAAGGGGTATGCTGTAATATTATATGATCTCCGAATTTATCCATGCCATGAGAAGATTTACTATTTTTGTTTGCTGGGTTTCGGTCAGTTCGATATTTTCCTCAACGTGATACCATTTTTTTAAACATCCCCGACAGCAGCACGCACAAGCATGCTGCGCAATAAAAACAGGGTGACCTTTCATCGGAGTTTGTTTTCCGTCGTTCGGAATATCGGAAGGTGCCAGCCGCTGATTCACGAAATCTTCGGCATGACGGCGAATAGTTTCCTGACCTTTGTTTTTCACGTATTCGATATCCTTTTCCGAAAGATGAAAGCGTGAACGGAATTTTGAACGCTTAAGTTTTTGAAGAGCTTCATCTATGGTTTGCACATGTATCTACTCCTTTGAGTTTCGTTATTTTATTGGATCATTTATATTTTTTTTACGATTTGACTTATCTCTATTTATGATATATAATTAACGTGTATATAAATTTTTTACGCCGATGAAATATTCTTCGGTAACACATTAAAAACGCAGGCAGTAAATCGGTTTTGTGAAAACAGTAAGTGTTTGATTTATCTGTCGGGGAGGAATAATATGAATTATGTAATGTCAGATATTCACGGCGAATACGAAAAATTCCTTGAAATGCTTGAAGAGATATCTTTTAAAGATGATGATAATCTTTATATTCTCGGAAATATAATTGACGTCGGTGAAGAGCCGATAGAGCTGTTAAGAGAAATAGCGGACAGACCCAACGTTTATCCGATCATGGGAAATTGTGAACAGACAGCCATTGACGCGCTCACGATGTTGTGTGAAGACATTGAAAGCGGAAAGGCTGATGATCTTCGTCCCGAAACGGTGAAAGCTATTTCCGAATGGTCCGAACAAGGCGGAAGAACGACTCTGGAGGGATTTGTGAAGCTTTCCGATGAAGAAAAACGTGATATCCTTGATTATCTTTGTGATTTTTCAAAGTTTGAGATAGCGGAATGCGGAGATAAGATGTTTATTCTCGTTCACCGAGGATTGGGTGATTTTGATAATAAGGGAATGAAACTCCGAAAGTATTCGGTGATCGATCTTGCTTTTACAGATGTTGATTACAATAGAAATTATTTCGGAGATGAAAATACTGTAATAGTTTCCGGTCATGTTCCTACATATAAGCTTTGCGGAGAGGACAGAATATTTTTGTCAAATAATAATATCTGTATCAACTGCGGAGTTTCCGAGGGGAGAAAGCTTGGATGTCTTTGTCTTGATACAATGGCGGAGTATTATATATAATTTATAAATTTACCCCATATATCGCTCTATAATGCGATATATGGGGATGTTTTTATATGTAATGAATTTTATTGAAGCTCGTCAATGAAAGCTTTGATCCTTTTGAGAGCTTCTTTGATGTGAGCAACCGAGTAGGAGTAAGAAACTCGGACAAATCCTTCTCCGCAGTCTCCGAAAGCGTTTCCGGGAACGACCGCAACATGTTTTGACATCAGAAGTTTTGAAGCAAATTCCTCGGAACCGAGCCCGGTGGACATTATGCAGGGGAAAACGTAGAAAGCGCCTTTCGGTTCGAAGCATGAAAGCCCCATTGAATTGAAGCTGTCTACAATGAGACGTCTTCTCATGTCGTATTGGTCGCGCATTTCATGAATATCCGAATCACCGTTCTGCAAAGCTTCGATCGCGGCGTACTGAGCGGTTGTCGGCGCACTCATGATCGCATATTGATGGAGCTTGGTCATTTGAGAGATGATCGGCTCGGGTCCCAGGGCGTAGCCCAGCCGCCAGCCTGTCATCGCGTAGGATTTCGAAAAGCCGCTGACTATGATCGTTCTTTCCTTCATTCCTTTGATCGAAGCGAAAGAAACAGGTTCGGAACCATAAGAAAGCTCGGCGTAGATCTCATCGGAAAGAACAAGAAGATTATGCTTTTCGATGACCGGAGCAATGGCTTCGTAGTCTTCTTTTCTCATGGAAGCTCCCGTAGGATTGTTGGGATAGGGGAGAATGAGAAGCTTTGTCTTCTCGGTCACTTTTTCCTCGATCTCTTCGGGAGTAAGTCTGAATTCATTTTCCGCTTTGGTTTCAATAATAACCGGTGTTGCACCTGCCATGACGGTCAAAGGCTCATAACATACGAACGAAGGCTGAGGAATGAGAACTTCATCGCCCTGTTCAACAATACATCTAAGAGCGCCGTCGATAGCTTCCGAACCTCCGACCGTCACGAGGGTGTCTGTGTCGGGATGATATTCAACGCCGAAGCGGCGCTTAAAATATTTGCAGATCTCGACCCGAAGCTGCGAAAGACCTCTGTTCGGAGTGTACCATGTTTTTCCTTTTTCGAGTGATTTTATACCCGTCTCTCTGATGTGCCACGGCGTCTGAAAATCAGGTTCGCCGATACTCAGGGAAATAACGTTGTCCATCTCGTTTGCGATGTCAAAAAATTTTCTGATCCCCGATGGCTTCGTGTTTTTTATTTTGCTGTTTAAAAAGTAATCGTAATCCATTATACCACACATTCCCTTTCGTCCTTGTCGGAGCTGAGATTCTGCATATCAACCATGTTAGATTTGTATTTTGTCAGAATGAAATGTGTGCTGGCTGAAAGTACGGAATCAAGCGGCGAGAGTCTTTTTGCAACAAACATTGCTATTTCCTGTATTGTATCGCCCTTAACAAAAACAGCAAGATCATAGTCGCCTGCCATGAGATAAACGCCTTCGACCTCATCGAAAGCCATTACTCTCTGTGCGATCTCATCGAAACCTTTGTCGCGCTTGGGAGTTACTTTTAGCTCGATCAGCGCTCTGACGTCGGAACCGGGAACCTTTTCCCAGTTGATAAGCGCCTTATAGCCGCAGATAACGCCGGAGTTTTCAAAATCAGCGATTTGTTTTCTGATTTCCTCGGGGGTTGTGTTCAGCATTGACGCAAGTTCCTGATCCGTGAACTTGCAGTTGTCCTGTAATAATTCGAGTAAACGATTTTTCATAGCTGTTTCTCTCCTTTTCTATGATTTTTTGATTTTTCTCTCCGTTTCTTTTTCAAAAGGCTGAGCGAAGAAAAAGCGTAAAGCTTTTCTTTTTCTCCCTCGTAAATTCCCATGCAAACAGCTGCATATCCCAGAATCAGCCAGAAAAAAGAGATCATGAATGTAATTTCAAAAACCAATGTTTTTTCAAAAAATGAATAAACACAGTAGGCTGCAATAAATGAAGAAAGACATGGAAATATGTCGCTTTTTATCACAGGTTTCACACGGAACAGAACGTTTGCCATACGCCATCCGAGACATATTGCAAAACCCATGAATAATATAAATCCAACGAACCCGGAACAGACAATGATCGTAAGGTATCCGTTGTGAAAATCACTGTATTTCATTTTATTGTTGTTGTAGCGGTTTCCGTACTTTGTAATGTTGCCTTTTCCCACGCCGAAGATAGGGTGGTGCTTGATAACGTTGACTCCCTGTTTGAAGAGCTTGATACGGCCGCTGTCGAGATTTTTGTTTAAATGTTCAAATGTTATTTTATTCAGTTCGTCCTCATTGTCCTCAAAAGCGTTTCCCGAATCCTCCTGATTATTGATAGTCTGGGTCGCTCCTGTCTGAACGAGATATCTTGCGCCGAAAATACCTGCGGTTATCAAAACCAGTGTAAAAAGAAGAGCGGCTGCCCTTTTTAAAATATATCCTATCCGAACGGTCCGTCCTCCGAAAATGCGATAACAAAGATATGTTATAGTGTAACAAACAATGATCAAAGCAGTGGCGTTTGAATCTGTGAGACATATTACCGCAAGATTCGACAATGCGCTTATCAGGATGATTATCCGTCTTTTCACGGTTACGGCTTTTCCGGTCACTTTCTCAACAAAAGAACCCTGCCACAAAATATGACAGCAGAAAGTAGCGCAGAATGATGTGAATGCCATGAGATTCGGATTGTAATACAATCCCGTAAAACGGTTTTCATATATTACGAGATAACCGAAATAATAGGTGATGCTTCTACCGACATAATATAATGTCATAAGACTAAGAATATTTATTACAAGCGACAGCCACATCATTATATTGCACAGAATATATAGTTCCTTGAAAACACGCTTTCTCCCCTCCTCGGACGAAGCTTCGGAATGAAGACCATAATACATGAAGAAAATTATCGGCATATTTAATATCATACCCATACTTTCCCATATTCCGTCGTCATATCCTCGTATGATAACAGTGAGGAGATTGGTCGCCATAAAAAGAACGAGCCACCCGTAGTAGTGAACCTTTTTTATATTAAAATCCAAAATATATTTTCTTACAAAAAGGGAAACGCCCCAAATAAAGATAAAAACAGCACAGACAATGGCGGGAACGCTGATGTAACCTATTTGGCACAAAATCAGGTCTATGACGAAAGCGATCCGAAAAACCGAAGTGTTGTCGCGGATCGGACTTGGTCGAACCTTGTCATGTTCCACTTTATCACCGCCTTTCGATTTTAAAGAATTTAAAGAAATAATTCTTTAAGAAACGACCTTTATGACTGTAAGAAGCATAACGTAGAGGTCATAAAAGAAGTTAAACTTTTCTATATAATTGAGATTGATTTTCATTTTTTGCGGAAGAACTTCCTCAATGTATGCTTTTTCAACGTCGTCGGCTTTTTCAAGGATCTCTTCCTCGTTTCGGAATTCAATGCTTGTCATTGAAGTTATCCCTGCCGGCATGAGCAGCGTAGCATACATTTCGGGTGTATATTTTTCAACAAACCGTTCAACTTCGGGGCGCGTTCCGACAAAAGTCATATCGCCTGTTATCACATTGAAAAGCTGCGGCATTTCATCAAGACGAAGTTTTCGCAGCTTATGACCGACCTTGGTGATCCTGCTGTCGGAGCCTGAGGTGACCTGTGAATTTTTCGAATTGTCGTTGACGGTCATAGTCCGGAATTTAAAGATCCTGAAAACCTTGCCGCCGGCAGTAACGCGCTGCTGTCTGAAAAAAACCGGTCCCTCGGAATCGGTTTTCACAAGAATCGCGACGACTGCCATCGGGATCGCCAGAACCACGATAAGTATCGAAGCGAAAATGATATCAAAAAACCTTTTGAAAAACAGATCCGCTTTCTTTTTCTCAAGAAGCTCATAGTAGACCTTCACTTCGTCATTCTGCATTTCCGACGGGAGTGAAGAAAACTCGGGTAAAAGCATAAACGCCTCCGCTAACACTCTATATATAATACCATATACACAACCTTCATTATACACTTTCCTTGTCTTTTTTTCAACCCTTTTTTAAACACGTGAAGATAGTTTTTTAAACACGTGAAGATAGTTTTTTAAACACGTGAAGATAGTTTTAGAGTTACATGCATTCACGAACCCGACCGAAGGTTGATTTTTACGGTCGGTTTTGTACCAAGCTTTTTAAACACGTGAAGATAGTTTTAGAGTTGCATAACTTTCCGAACCCGACCGAAGGCTGATTTTTACGGTCGGTTTTGTACCAAGCTTTTTAAACACGTGAAGATAGTTTTAGAGTTACATGACTTTCCGAACCCGATCGAAGGTGGATTTTTAAAGACGTGACGAAAATTTTGATAGCATATAAATTTCTCAAACTTCCCACATAAACAATTACTCATATTTCCTTATCGAAACTGTGTTTTTTAGAAATTTAAATAGATTTCCGAGTAACCGGCTGAATGGGTTCGGGGCGATAGCACCCTTTTCCTTGAGGGAAGGGGGTATGGGTGACGACAATATCTTTGACCGAAGAACAAGCTTGGATTCGACAGCGAAAAACTATTCTATGCACCGACAATCAACGATAGACTCTATATTAATTGTTATTTTGAGTATGAGAAGTTTGAAAATGTAAAAAAATTATGCCGCAACTATCAATGAGATCGGAAATGAAACGCAAAGAATCAACATTCGTTTGATACAGACATTATTTTTACGTCAAAAAAACCCCGTGTTCATGCATCGAATACGGGGGTTAAAATATTAAATTATTTGTTCAAGTACTTTATCATGTTTTCGGCAAGAACCTCACGTGAATATTTTTCCGAAATAATATCGTAATATTCCTGAAGCTGTTCCACTGTTATCTCGGGAAGCTTCAGAATTTTTTTCGTCAGATCTTCGTAAGAACGGATATATGCTTCGGGGATTTTTGCCATAACTTCCTTGGAGCCTTGGTTCTTTTCGCAGTAAACCATTTTTCCGTTCATAATGCCCTCAATATAAGGCATACCGAAGGAATGATTGAGCGAGAAGTCAACGACAACATCATGAGCTCTGATCTCGGCAGGACCGTCTGGAGTACTTCCGTTGTAGCAGATATAATCCGTAAGATCTTCGTCAATAAGCGTATCAATGAATTCATCGACATAGTCGCCTGTTCCGAAAACATCAATTTTTATGCTGTTAATATCGTTGTCACGGAGATACTTTCCGTAGCCGATCAGGTTATCAATATCTGTTTTTCTGTCATGGCTGATTCTCAGCAGATAGATTCCCCTGTAAACGTCCTTTTCCTCAACAGGGAGAATTTCATCTCTTGCAACCGATCTTGAAGATTCAAGGCAGTTTCCGAGAACAATATGCTGTTTGTAATTCTTGAAGCCAAAATCCTCAATGTATTTCTTTCTGTTTGTTTCTGTAACAAAGACTGCCTTATCAATATCACACGCATTGAGCTTGTCTAAAATATTCGGGAAAACAGTCTCAAAGATCTCCACGGGGCAGTGGAAGAAATAGATCTTGTTTTTGATCGATTCCGAGGAAGCGTCGTTGAGGAAGAGATGAAGAGATTCTCTCGTTGAGATAACCGTTTCGCTGTTCGTTGTTTCAAGCCATTTCGTAAGTTTATAGCCTGCGTATGGTTTGAGATTGACAATGTCCTTGTCATATTTCAGATAAGAAAACAGTTTCTTCCCTCTGTAGAAATGACGCTTGAAAAGGTTGAGGGGACTTTTTCTGTTCGCGTCGTAAAGCGCATAGAGATTAAGCGCGTAGGGCATATTTTTCGGTCTCTGATTTTTTTTCAAAGAGAGAAGCTGAACAAGGTAGCCTCTTTCCATCAGAGCTTCTGCAAGCGATCTTGTCGCAAAAACGGTTCCTCCGAGTCCGTAGAAGTTGTAGCCTATAAACGTGATCTTATGGCGCTGGAGTTCCGAGAAGTAATCATACATCCTGTCAATATGTTTTCCCTGAGCGATATAGTCAAAATCAATTTTCTCGGGAATTCTTGAACTGAAGAATGGGTTGATTTCGTAGTTTTCGCTGACAATGGTTTCGATAAGTTCCTTAGCCTTTGTAATGTTGCTTTCGTTCAGCTCATCAATGGTGCAGTAGATTTTTCTCTTTTGCAGGTAATTTTCAATATCCGGCTGAAAAAGAATAACGGGCTTTTTCATGAACGTGAAATCGAACCCTACGGAGGAATAGTCCGTGATCATAACATCACTTTCAACAAGCTCGTCCATAACGTCTATATCGGAAGCATGTTCGAAAATAATATGTTCGGAGGAGGTATCTCCTTTGATAATACCAATTTTTTCTTCATCGAAAAAAGCATGGAGACAAAGAACAAGGTCTGTGTTCGTTTTGTCAAGATACTCGGCAAGTTTGGGGTCTGTAACAACGCTCCGCACTTTTTTCAGAAGTATCTTTGTTGGAAGATTATCGCCCATATAATCTCTCCACGTCAAGAACCAGAGGATTTTTTTCTTCTTCGGCTTTTTTTTCTGAAATGCTTGAAATCTCCTTATCATCTCAATATAGCGAGGATGATATTCGCCATAGTACATCTGATAGGGCTTAAAGTTATTTTCTTCCTCTACCATTGAAGGAAGCAGCTTATTATAATAAACCAGCTTGAAAAAATTATTATTGTATGACGAACCGGTGTAACCAAGAACCTTGATCGCCGTTGTTCCGTGCTGCAGGTAAATTATCGGCTTTTCGGTTGAAAGGTCAATAGTCTTTCCGCATATGCTTTCCGGACGAATATCCTTGTAGCTTAAAGTTACAAAAAACAAATCGGCAGCTACATAAAGCTTCAAATGACGTATTGTATCTTTCCAAACGATAAACTTTCTGCACTTCTCGGGAAGCTGATTGACGAACTTCACGTTTTTTCTGTTTTTTTCGAGTATAAAATACTTATCTATGTCGTCTTCACGCTCAACGATATGACGCCAGAAATAGTATGAATTGTTGCTGGCTGTTTTTCCGAGATTTTCGCCGATCAGCCAAATGAATTTACCCATTAGTTTACCACCTTTTTAATAAAACTTTCCGGTCAAATGCTTTTATAGCTCCGGAGCTTCAAACCGAAATTCGGAATTCAAAAATTCCCGATGATATAAAAACATTTTGACGCTGCTGCAATATCACATGAAAAATCTGTTGATTAATGTAGTTGGTTATTTTATTAACACACTCTTTTTATTTTAACATATTTGATTCTTGTAAACAAGTAGCAAATAACACAAGAATTCATGAAAATACAAAAGAAATATCATTTTAATTTTACTGAATACGTTTTATTTGAACTGCAGCGATCGGGAAAGCCGACAAATCAAAATTACTCCCGGACGCGATGGATCCGCTGTCGTTTCTTTGAATTATGTTTGCCGTGATTTTAACACGCTTGATCTCGAATATAATGATAAAAATAAATAAAATCATAAAAATTCTCTTTACAAATTTCTATTTTTATTATATAATAAACGATAAAGATAATAATTATTGTTTTCTTATAACTTGTAAATAATAAACCCTGTGCGTTGATCGTTTTATTATATAAAAATTCTTAAATAACGGAGAAAATTTACTATGAGAGCGCAAAATTACTCGAGAAAAAGACAGGCTATCTATGAGCTGCTGCTTTCAACAGACGAGCATCCGACGGCTGAGTGGATATATAATAATTTAAAATCGGATTATCCTGATCTCAGTTTGGGAACGGTCTACAGAAATTTAAAACTTTTGGAAAAAAACGGTGCGATAAAATCGGTCACTGTCATCAACGGCTGTGAGCGATATGATGCCAAGGTTTTTCCTCATTCTCATTTCATCTGCAATAAGTGCGGAAAGGTGATCGATGTTTTCTATTCGAAGGAAAATTCGGAGGTTTCGGAAAATATCCACATAGAAGGCGCTAAAAGAATAGATTCATTCAGCCTTATTTACTACGGCGAATGTAACGATTGCGGCTGATACTGCGCACTCATTGAAGTGGCAGTTTGAAAAATTTTGAAAAATATTATTTTTATCGGAGGTCTTACTATGTCAAAATTTGTCTGTTCCGTTTGCGGTTATGTTTATGAAGGGGACGCCGCACCGGAAAAATGTCCCGTCTGCAAAGCGCCCGCGTCCAAATTCAATAAGGTTGAAGCGGAGAATTCCTACGCGACCGTTCATATGATCGGCGAGGGCGGAAAAGAAAAGGTCGAAGCCGACGTTTACGAAGGATTGGTAAACTGTTTTTCGGAGGAATGTAAGGAAGTCGGAATGTATCTTGCAATGGCAAGAGCAGCCGAAAGAGAAGGATATCCCGAAGTTGCGGCCGCATTTGAAAAGTATGCCGGAGAAAAGGCAGAACACGCAGGAAAGTACGCCGAGCTTCTCGGAGAGATCGTTTCGCCTTCAACCAAGAAAAATCTCGAATCGAGAGCGGACGCCGAAGCCGGATCCTGTTCTTACGGGTTCGGTATTGCGAAAAGAGCGAAGGCTCTCGGATATGACGCAGTTCATGATACAGTCCATGAAATGGCTAAGGACGAGGCAAGATACGCAGCAGGATTTGAAGGCTTGTTAAAGAGATATTTCGGCGATAAGTGATAATTGCTGTGTAAAATAATAATAATAATAATAATGAAACGGGACGTTTTGGGAAAACCTCAGCGTCCCGTTTTTGATTGATAATGCCAATCAACGCAAATGAAAAAGCCGCAGCTTGAATGCCGCGGCTTTTTCATTATTATATTTTTCGATTACTTAAGATAAGAACCGTCAGTACCTATTTTACCGGAGGGGGCGCCTGCGTTCTGAAGAACGTAGCATCTCATGTTTCCTTTGCTGATGGAATCTGTTGCAAGAGAACCGTTTGCAACCGTTACAGTATTACCCGTAACAACTTCAACGTATGTTCCGTTTTCAACGCCGGTGAATGTTGCGCCGCCGGAAATTGCTACGAGACAGTAGCTGTCAACGCCGTCGCCTGTGTAGCGGCGCTTGAATGCGATGTTGCCTTCGCAGCCGTCCGTTGAATACTGACCCTTCTGGAGAGCGGGGATCGCGCGTCTGATCTGATTGAGTCTCTGAACATGCTTTGCGAGGGGGTTGTTCAAAGTTTCCGAAACTGTGCCGCTTGCCGTATATTCGCTGAAATCTGTTGCAGTGACCGTTCCTTCGAGGTAATCTCCGAAGTAAGCTCGTCCGGTCTGTGCCAGAGGCTTTCCGGGACCTACGTCGATAACAGCGCCTTTCATGAATTCAACTTCGCTTCCGTAATAAATACATGGGATACCGCGGAATGTGAAGATAAGATCGAGGTTATCCGCCCATGCTTCCGTACCGCCGTTATATCTCAGCTTTTCGTCTGTATCTTCCGGACCGTAGTCGTGAGAGTCAACGTAAGTTACAACCCATGTCGAATCGTTTATGTACTGATCTTCGGCGAGTGCTGCTCCGAACGCGGAGTTTGCGTTTCCGAAGTTTCTGTGCATCGAGAAGTCGATGACTCCTGTTCCGTTCCATGCGCTGTAGTCGGGTGAGTGATAATTGTTGCCGTCAAGGAAAGCGTTTGTGCTTGTCGGGTTAACGTAGTCGCCTCGGTGAGCGTCATAATGCTTTATGGATGTTTCGATGTTTGCAGTCGGATCTGTGGTGTTCCAGTTTCCGATCCATTCGGGTTCTGTTTCTTTCCATGTGAAGAATGGCGGCGAACTTGACGGGATATTATGATTCCAGACTTCGCGAACTCTGGAGCAGACCTCGCCGAAGATGAAGAAATTCTCGGCATCTTCAAAAGCCGGGAAATATGCGCTGTTGAGAGTCCAGCGGTTGATGTGCTTTTCCGTGTCGAGACGGAAACAGTCAACTCCCATATCTACATACGAATGGTAACAGTCGGTGATGTATTTTGCTACGGCAGGATTCTCCGTGTTGAGATCCACGCAGTCGTCCGCCATCGAACCCTGCTGTTCGATCGAGGATTCATAGCCCATCCCTTTTTCTCTGTGGTAGTTGTTTGATGGGTCGTGACCCGTGCCGCTCAGATCTTTGAGGATATCAAGCCTTGCCAGATATTGATCAAAGGGAACCAAACTGTCGTAGTTTGGATAGGATTTTTCAAGATCCGAACCGGGAATGATTTTCATGCAGTCGGGACTTCCGAGATCCTGAAGAGTACTGTATTCCTTCATAAACATGGGACCGAGAGTAGCCTCGCCGAAGTTGCCGGAGTGATTCCAAACAACGTCCTGAATGATCTTCATATCCTTTGCGTGAGCGGCGTTGATAAGATCCTGGAAAGTAGCGCCGCTGCTTTCGTATCTCGGGTCGACCTTCGAAAAATCAATTGCGTGATAACCGTGGTAGTCATATCCGCTGGCATTTTCAACGACCGGGGTGATCCAGATAGCGCTGAATCCGAGAGCCTTGATGTAGTCAAGCCTATCTATAAGACCCTTGAAGTCTCCTCTCCACGCCGGGTCGCTGTCGGGGTTGTTTGCGGTTGCATCGTCCCAGCAGTGAACGTTGTTTCCGGTGTCACCGTCATAGAAACGGGTCGTCATAACGAAATAGATCGAATCGTTTCTCATATCTGTGCGCTCGTAGGTATCAATTTCTTCCGGGTTCTTTGTATACCATTTTCCGTTTTTGTACCAGTATTCTCCCGCCGCGGATCTTGTCTGTTCGGCAGACTGAACGCCGTCAATGACAAAAACCAAATTGATTTTTTCAACTCCGCTGAAGGTTTTTGTGAACCAACCGTTGGAATCTGCCGTCATTTTCTCTCCGGGATATTCCACTTCAAGATTGTCGGGAAGTGAATTCCAGTAGTAAATATTCGGCGCGCTGCCTTTGTCGTCTTTGTAGTGAACGGTAATGCCGTTCACTGCGGATTCCTCGGCACTCACCTCGGCTGCATCGGCATTGATGGACGTACTGTTCAAAGCGGCGCCGCCCGATGCAACGATACCCAAGAGCAAAGCACAGCAAATGATCTTTCTGAAGAGCTTTCTCATAGTTAACTTCTCCTTTACATTGAAATTGACCGATCGTAAAACGAAAGTCTTTTGTTAATGCGGTTTGAAAGAACGCTTGTTTTAAAACGTTTCTTCGCCGTTCGCAATTTTCTCTGCTTAAAAAATGACGAACCTTGAATTAAACGGCGGAATATACGCCGTTTTCGAACCGAGCAGTTTTACGATCAAGAATTTAAAATTCGTTGAAGCTTACTCAAGCTTACTTTAGAGCATTTCCGGTTCACCACGTCCGAACAACATTGTTTTTTGGAATTGCCCTTTGATCGTGTGAGCTGAATGATAATTACTTACAATTACAAAAAAACACATATTTATTCAAGATAACTGTCTATATTATAAGATAGTATTTAAATTTTATAATTCTGTGTAAGAATTATAACAAATATGGTATCTGAAATTATGCTGAAACTGAACCACTACCGCCTAAAGGCGGTAGGTTCAAAATGCGGCTGAAGCCGCCTAAAGTTCACTATAGCAAACCAAACAAATATCCAGACAAGTTCGACGCCCCGGTAAGCGCATAGCTGCGTTGTCGTCCTCGACATACGCCAGTA
>CACYDE010000152.1 GCA_902773045.1 uncultured Ruminococcus sp.
AAACGGCTACGCTATTATGAGAGCCTTAACATTGCTGCTTGAAATTTGTTCGAGTTAAATGTGTCAAGTATTATTGACAATTTCATTCCTAGTTTTTTCATTAGCGATCCTGTTATTCGATATTTCAAAATTTCTTTTGTACAAACATACAAAGTTTTTATCGTTCTGAAGAGTTACGAAATTTTTTAAATAATAATACAAGCGCCCCGTTCCTGTTCATTAAGGAGCGGGGCGCTTTGATATGATATTATTACATTCTCAAACTTCCAACATTCGAATTATCTTTTTACTTTCACTAATACTGCATTTGCAGAAATTATAATATAGCATGAGAGTAAACATTTTACATGGTTCGGGGCATTAGCCCCGATGGGTTAGAGGGCGAAGCCCTCTAACCCGAAAGCCCCCTTTCCCTCGAGGGAAAGGGGGTATGGGTGACGACAATAGCTTTGATCGAAGAATAAGCTCGGATTTGACAGCGAAAACTATTCTTTTTATTGATAACCCCCGATAAACTCTACATCCATTGTGATTTTGAGTATGGGAAGTTTGAGTTACATTTCTATCTTCATAAGATTTTTAACACCCTTTTTCTTGCACAGCGCGTAAAACTGAAATGACATCAAGGCTGCTGCGATCATAATAAGTGTTTGCAAAAATACTACCGGTAGAAAATCAAGGCTGAACAGCAATCGTACCGATACGCATACGGCTGCCGTGATGATGATCTCGAGTCCCATATTAAAGAAAACATGATAGTTTCCTCTCAGGGCATTCACTTCATCTTCCCAGACGAGCTTCGGATTCAGCGTATCTATGTAAATTCCGAGATAGGTTGTGAAGATGACCGAAAGTATGCTCAGAAGTACACAGTATACGGTAAGATAAGCGGAGATCCCGAAAATTGCGAAAGCAGATATAATGTAAACTATAAGTCCCGCACCGCTGATTACAATACTGACGAGAGCTTTGCTGTTGAGCTGAGTCATAAGATCTACAGGCATATATTTCATAACTTCGAAGTGACGGCCCTCGCGAGTGATCGCACTTGACGCAAGACAGTTGAGCGAGGTCAGAATAACGGAAATTCCGAAAACCAGAAGACTCAAATTCAGAACCGTCGACGGGTTGCCGTTTTTCAGAAGATCAATATATTTTCCGAGAATATTGCTCTGCTTTTGAAGAATAATAAAAAGATATATAAATATAGGCCAGATAAGATTGATCCCGACGCAGTTCGTCAGATAAGCGGGCGTTCTGACGAGAATAAGCATTTCTTTCTTGAAATATGTTATCAGGTGAGAGGATTCTTTGATTTTTTTCTCATAATCAGCCGAAGAGACAACTTCTTTTTTTGTACTTCCCTGACCGCCGTTGAGAGAGATCACTGCTTTGAAATAAAGCTTTGAAGCAAGAAGAAGAACTATCCCTACCATTGCTGCGTTCGTGAGGATATAGAGCAGAAGCGATATTATATTTCCCGAAACGGCAGAGGAGAGAAGGGGAACGTTAAAAAATATCTTGTCAAGAACGTGAACAAGCGCAATATCATCGTTGATAAGCTGCAAAACGAATTCATCGGTGTTGAAGCCGTTTGTAATATTGAGACAGAGAACAAGAACGATCAGGATAATGATCGTTGAAAATGCAGTTATCTTGCTGACTCTGTCTTTGTTCTTGAATATTCTTGAAAAATACATTACTATAAGACAGATTATCGCGCAGTAGCATATCGGAACTACGGGGAATGTCGCAACACCGACAACAGCGGCGATGAAACTGACCGCGTTGATCCCGTTTCCTATCGGCGGATGAAAGCCGTAGCCTATCATAAAACCTGAAAGTGCGCTGAAAACAAGAATACATTCCATTACGTTTTCCGAAAGCATTGTTGAGGTGAGCTTTGCGCCCACGATCTTCATAGGCGAGATGGGAAGCGGCATGAGATATTCAAGATCGCTTGAAAAGTAAAATACGCTCATGACAACGTTGAATCCGAAAATAAGCGAGAAAACGGCTATGATATGAAGCATGATCGAAAGACCGAGGGAAACCGATTCCTCCGTTCCGATGTTGATGAGTCCGTTCGTCAGGGCATAAACCATGAATCCAACGAAAAATGAAACGGGAAGAAAAATGAAGAGAAGGATCAGAATCGTCATTACCACCGCAAAAGCCTTGCTCTTTTTCTTTTCATCGACACTCGGCTCGACCGATGACGAGGTTATTTTTACCAGCTGAAAAAATACATTCATTATTCGTCACCTGCCCGTTACTTTTTGTTTGTGAGTTCAAGGAAGATATCCTCGAGGTTTTTATCTTTATTTTTCTTTTCGAGTTCACTCAGAGTTCCGTCATACAGCTTGCGGCCCTTTTTAATGATGATTACCTTATCGCAAAGCTTCTCTGCAACCTCAAGAACATGAGTTGAAAAGAAAACGCTGTTGCCTTGGCGTGTGTGTTCTTTCATCATCTGTTTAAGTTCAAAAGCAGACTTCGGGTCGAGTCCGGTCATAGGTTCATCGAGGATCCAGACCTCGGGTTTGTGAAGAAGAGCGGAGATGACCATAAGCTTTTGACGCATTCCGTGAGAATAGCTGAGTATCTGAGAGTTAAGCGCTGCGGTCAGCTCGAATCTTTCCGCAAGCTCTTCGATCGTTTTCTTTCTGTCTTCCGCGGGAACTTTGTAGACGTCGCCTATGAAATTCAGAAATTCAATTCCTTTAAGTCTGAGAAAAACGTCCGGGTTGTCGGGGATATATCCTATGGAAGCCTTCGCTTTCAGCGGTTCTTTTTTTACGTCAAAACCGTTGACCTTTATTGTTCCGCTGTCGGGAACGAGAACCCCGGAAAGGAGCTTGATGGTCGTTGTCTTTCCCGAGCCGTTCGGACCTATGAATCCGACCAATTCACCTTTTTTAACCGAAAAGTTAAGATTGTCGAGTGCCTTGACCTTTCCGTTATATGTTTTGCTGACAGCTTTAAAATCAATCATTTTTAACACCTCCGTGTGTATCTTGTATAAAAATACAAGTATAAGAAGAATTATACTATAACATTCAACAATAATCAAGCTTTTTTGAAACGATAAGTAAAAAGATTTTTCATATTTATAGCTATGTCAGGGGGTGATGGTGACACCGTGAGAGTAATAATATTGATCGAAGAACAAACGTGCATTTGACAGCGAAAACTATTCTCTATATCGACAACTCACAATAGACTCTGAATTTATTGCAATTTTATGTATGGGAAGATTAAGGAACTGTTTATAAATAACTTTTCATTTCTGCTTGTCTAATTTGCCCTGAACTGCGTTAAATTTTCTTGAAATACGTTAGT
>CACYDE010000153.1 GCA_902773045.1 uncultured Ruminococcus sp.
ACCGAAATGCCAAACAATATGGTTGCATTCATTTTACAAGTACCATGGCGTGCAGCGCTGTTTGCTGTCGTTCCGTTACCTTGGATGATCAATAGCTTTGAAACGGCATTTGCTTGGGTAGTAGATGCTATTCCTCAGATTTGGATTATTTATAGATTGATAAAGCTAAATAAATTGACTAAAGGAACAAAACAAAGAATCTATTATGTGATGTGTGTATTAAGCATAATAGGTACATATATGGTATGCGGCATGGGAACAACTGCTTACGGTAACGCTATACGACATAGGGCAAAAATTGTACCTATTGTGTTGGTGTTTGTTGTAGCTGTATATGAGTATTTAAAGAAAACAAAGGTTGATAAAAAAGATGAGTCCGAAGCTTAGTGTGATAATACCTGCATATAATGCTGAAAAAACTATTCAAAAAAGCATAGAGTCTGTTGTAAACAATTCATTTAAAAATTTAGAGATACTCGTGATAGATGACGGATCTCATGATAACACTTGCCAAATAGTCAAACACTTAGCGGAAACGGATGACAGAGTCAAGTTGATTTCAAAAGCAAACGGAGGCGTTTCTTCTGCGAGAAACCGTGGAATTCAGGAATCGAACGCTCCATATATCATGTTTTTGGATAGCGATGATACATATGATGCGACTTGTTGTGAGAAGACGGTAAATCGTATAGAATCGGCAAATGCCGATATCGTAATGTTTGGGTATAACGAATCCTTCGATAAACATTCAATACATATGTATTGTCCCGTACAGGTGTTATTGGAATCACAGAGTGAAATCTATTCGCAATTGATTGAGAAGCATTATATGTCCGGTTTGAATGGATATATGGGATCAGTCTGGTTAGCTTGTTTCAAAAAGTCGATAATACAAAGCAACGATATTCGGTTCAATGAACAACTGCACCATTCAGAAGATAAACTCTTCTTATTGAATTATCTGTTCTGTTGCGAAAGATTCGCACCGGTAAATGAAACGTTATACAACTATGACTTGGGTGATTCATCCGTGACAAAAAAGTATTCATCGGATTTAGAAGAAAATCACAGAGTTTACAGTGAGGAATGGAACAGGCTGCTGAAACGATATGGGCACAAAACAACTTCTAATCAAATGTCGCAAGGTGCGATTACATATGTTTTCTCGATCATTCTAAATGAAGTCCGGGAAGGAAACCCAAAGCCATTTGTTCAGCAAATAAAAAAGATAGTTGCCACAAGCAAAAAGAATAAATCAAGTGCAAAAAAAGCCGTGCCAGATAACAGAAGCCTAAAAATCAAACGTTTTATAGCGATCCACCCGCCTTTATGTGTAATGTTCTTTATGACACGAAGAATTCAGAGAACCTTGGGGGTGTATTTCTGAAAAAGATAATGTTTTTCATATACTCCCTGAGAATGGGGGGCAGCGAAAAAGCTTGTGTTAAAATGGCAAACGCCCTATCTGAGCGTTACGATGTAACCATTTGTACGGTATTTGGATCTGCCGGTCTGGAAAACGAGGTTTCAGACAAAGTGCATTTGATTCATAAGTTTCCAAGATTTATACGAGGTTTTGCAAAGGTTGTTTACCGATTGAAACCTCAAAAAGCTTATTGCTTTTTAGTAAAGGGGAATTATGATATTGAAATAGCAGTGGGCGACGGCTTGGAAAGTTTTGTTATTTCCGGGAGTCCCCAGCTAAATAAATTTAGCTGGATTCATATTAATTTGGGATTAAACGGAACAAAAAGAAGTGAGGTCTCATTAAGAAAGTTTGATAGCTTTAAGAAAATAATCTGTGTTTCCGAATCCAATCGAAATGCTTTTATAAAAGAGATGGGGTTTGAACAAAAGGTGGAAGTTGCCTATACGCCCTGTGATTTGAAGCTGATACAAGAAAAAGCAAATGAATTCAGTATTGATTATAATCGAGTGACCTTAGTTTCGGTTGGGAGACTAGAAGCAGTAAAAGGGTATGACAGACTGATTGAGGCAATAAAAAGGATTGATAAAGCTGATTTTGATGTTGTAATAATCGGAGACGGTACGCAAAAAGCTGTATTGAGTAATCAAATAATAAAAGATGGTTTATATGACAGAATAAAGCTTTTAGGAGAAAAAAAGAATCCATATCCGTATATAAAAGCTGCAGATGCTCTTGTTTGTTCGTCAATTGAAGAATCATTTGGTTTTACATTGATAGAAGCAATGACGCTAAAAACTCCAATCATTTCAACAAGATGCGGTGGCGTTGAAGAGATTATTCAAGACGAAACCCAAGGAATTCTATGCGATAACTCCATTGATGGCATAAAAAACGGAATAGAACAGTTTTTGGGTAATCGGCATCAAATAGATGTTGATGAAGCATATAGTCAAGCAAAAAGCTTTGATGCTCATAACTGTATAAATCGGTTTATCAAGATAATAGATGGTTAAAGAATATGAATGAGATAAAAGTATCTGTGATTGTACCGGTATACAATGCGGAAAAGTTTTTAAGCAGGACAATAGAATATTTGAGAAATCAAACCTTAGAAGAAATCGAGATAATCCTTGTGGATGACGGATCAACGGATTCTTCCCCTTTGATTTGCGATGAAGCCTGCAGAAGTGATGGAAGGATTAGATGTATCCATAAGGCAAATGCAGGAGTAAGTGCCGCAAGAAATGATGGTATTGATGCTGCACGAGGCAAATATTTGATGTTTTGTGACGCGGACGATATTCCTAAACCTGTTTGGATTGGAAAGATGTATGAGACTATTGACGCAGTAAATGGTGATATTGTTATTTCGGGATATTACAAGGAAACGAGCGATTCAAGAATCGAATATGTTTTTCCGTATACAAAATTATATGATAAAAATGAAATTCAGCACAAGATAATAATGACAATGTCAATGTGGGGATATGCGCCAGAAGGAGAAGATACTGTAAGAGTTAATGGTGGTATTTGGAATCGGATCTATCGAAAAGAAATAATTGATAAGTATGATATTAGGTTTAATAAACAAGTTGCTATAGCTGAAGATGTGCTATTTAATATAGA
>CACYDE010000154.1 GCA_902773045.1 uncultured Ruminococcus sp.
AATACTAACGTATTTCAAGAAAATTTAACGCAGTTCAGGGCAAATTAGACAAGCAGAAATGAAAAGTTATTTATAAACAGTTCCTTACTTCAACTGCCGGGAAAGATGTACTCATTATAATATAAATATATTTGATAAGCGCCGCAAAAATACCCATGTCAAACAGATCAATTGAGCTGATGATGAAAGGTCGGAACGATCTCGCCGAGAAGCTTTAACGTAAGATCGCTGTTGTTCGAATTTGCGGCTTCTTTAAGCTCCTGAAGCTCGCCGAGGAACTTATCGGGTTCGATCTTGATCTGATTTCCGATGAAGATCTTCTTGTTCGCCGTTTCTTTGAGTCCTTCTTCGCTCATGAGAAGCTCTTCATAAAGCTTCTCACCCGGGCGCAGTCCCGTGAATTTTATTTCAACATCCTGATATGGGACCTTGCCGTAGAGTCTGATGAGATTCTCGGCGAGAGTTACTATCTTGACGGGTTCGCCCATGTCGAGAACAAAGATCTCTCCGCCCTGAGCCATCGCTCCCGCCTGCATAACGAGGGAAACGGCTTCCGGGATCGTCATGAAGTAACGGATAATGTCCGGGTGGGTAACGGTGACGGGCTTTCCTGTTTCTATCTGTTTTTTGAACAGCGGAATGACCGAACCGTTGCTTCCGAGAACATTTCCGAAGCGAGTGGTGATGAAGTCCGTGTTCGTGTAATTTTGCGCCATGTATTGTATTATCATCTCACAGCAGCGTTTCGTTGCGCCCATGACGTTGGTGGGGTTCACGGCTTTATCAGTTGAGATCATAACAAATTTTTCAACATTGTAATATTCCGCAAGCGTAGCGCAGTTGAATGTTCCGAAAATATTGTTTTTGACCGCTTCTTCGGGAACGGTTTCCATCAAAGGAACATGTTTGTGAGCTGCGGCATGGAAAACGATATTCGGCTTATATGTCTTGAAAATGAGATTCATCTTGTCATAATCACGTACGGAAGCGATCAATGTCACAAGGTTTATGTCCCTGCCGTATTCCATGAGAAGTTCCTGCTGGATCTCATAGGCATTGTTTTCGTAGATATCAACGATGACGATCTGTTTCGGGCTGTACTTTATGATCTGTCTCACAAGTTCGCTTCCGATGGATCCGCCGCCGCCCGTAACCATACATACCTTGCCGCAGATATATTCTTTAACGTCCTTGCTGTCAAAAGTCACGGGTTCTCTTCCGAGAAGGTCTTCGATCTTGATATCCTGAGCCTTCGAGATGATCTGAGTGCTTTCGTTTCCGTCCGCAAGCATTTCCGTGAGATAGGGGATTATTTTGATCTTGCAGCTGGTTTCGCTGGCGATGTCGAGGATCCTTTTTCTCTTTTTCTCTTCGAGAGACGGAATGGCAAGGATGATAAGGTCGATCGCTTCATTGCGGCACCATTTGATGATGTCGTTGGTCGTTCCCTTGACGGGAATTCCCATGATGCTCGTTCCCTGCTTGTCCGGATCGTCGTCGATCAGACAGACAGGCTCGTATTTGTGAGCCGGATTTTTCGGGTCGGTCGCGGCGTTTTTGATCTCGCTGAGGATCATGTGACACGCCTTGCCCGCGCCGATAATCATGGTTCGCTGTTTCTGATACTTCTTTCCGTCGACGGCGATCGTCAGAAAAGCCTTTCGGAAAATAAACCTGAAAAGAACTATCCCTATCGTGCTTATGAAAAATGAGATCACAATGTACTGCCATCGAGGCTGGGCGTTGAATGTGTTCGCAAGAAGGACCGTTATTCCCGAACCGATGAACATTCCCAGCGCGCAGGAAAGATAGTCCTTTGCGTCAAAGTAGCGCCACAGCTTGTTGTAGGCTCCGCAGACGTAAAGCGCAAAGAAGCACATCAGAACGTTTATAAGGATATAAATAACAAGACTCTTTCGCGAAGAGTCATACATAGGATTCAGCCAAAAAAAGGACAGCAAAAAGCTTGTTAACGCTCCGCTCAAAAAAACGACAAAGGCGTCCGCAAACATGAGGACAATTTTTCTAACATTCATTTTTTCCATATTGAGAACTCCGCTTCATAATTCTGCATTTCTGCGCGTTGATCGAATAATACTGCGGCCGGCATGATTTTAAAAACGGTTATAAAAATGTAATTTTTAAGCGATTCCGTAATCTTATTAAACAACAATTCATTAATCTAAATGTTAATTTTTTGTAAACTATTCGAAGCGACCGCAAAAGAACAAATGCCGCTCCGAGGAGAAAACATTTGTTCCGGAAAATATATTAACTTAACCTGTTGAGCTATTAAAAATTCACCTTATTTTTCTTTGACCGGCAATTCGCTGTGCTCTTGCCTTTGTTCATGGATCGGGAAAGTTGTATTTGTTGATAATTTATTATTATTTTTTTCGCTTATCTCAGTTAGTCTGATTTCGCTGAGGGCAGTTTATTTTCTACACTGATTTGCTGCGTCAGCGACCAAAGGCTCTGCCTTTGGAAACCGC
>CACYDE010000155.1 GCA_902773045.1 uncultured Ruminococcus sp.
GTGGTAATGTGACAGATGAAGTAATTGCAGAATATATCAAAAATCAAGATATCGAGGAAAGAAAAAATTCAGACAATTTTAGAATTAGTGAACTTTAGGCGGCTTCAGCCGCATTTTGAACCTACCGCCTTTAGGCGGTAGTGGTTCAGTCCGTCTTTGACTCTTTGACGGTTTTTCATGCCGTAGTTGAATGAAACGATAGGTGTGATCGCGTCTCTCAGTCCGAAAGCAGCGAAGAGAATGAACTGCTGTATCTTGTAGTATAGTCCGTAGGCGGTCACTGCGTTTTCATCAATTTTTCCGAGGATAATGTTCAGACCGTAGGTCATGAACGACATCAACGCCTGAGCTATGATGGCAGGAAGTCCGATGGAATAAATTCCGCCGATTATCTTTGCCGACGGTTTGATGTATTTTGCGCTGTTTGAGATCTCCTTATTGCACATTACGTGTAAGAGCATAGCGACGACGAGAGAAACGATCTGACCGATAACGGTTGCGTATGCCGCGCCTTTAACGCCCATTTCGGGGCAGCCCAACAGACCGTAGATCATAACAGGATCGAGGATCATATTTGTCAGTGCGCCTGATATCTGAGCGATCGTCGAAAAAAGTGACTTTCCCGTTGATTGGAGTAGTTTTTCATAAAGTCCGAAAAATATAACTCCGAAAGACATAGTACAGCAGATCTTTAGATATGAAGATGTCATATCTATGATGACCGGATTTTCGGTCTGGGTCGATGAATAAAAATCTGTTCCCAAAATTCCGAAGACAAGGAACACCGCGTAAATGACTGTGCAAAGAAAGAATCCGTTTCCTGCCGTTCTGTTCGCAGTTTCGGTGTTTTTTTCTCCGAGAGAACGGGAAATGAGCGCATTTACTCCGACTCCCGTTCCGATAGCGAAAGATACCATAAGCATCTGGACGGGAAAAGCCAGCGTCAATGCATTGAGCGCGGTTTCACCGTCTGTTTTCATATTGGAAACAAATGCGCTGTCAACGATATTATAGACTGCCTGGAGAACCATGGAAATTATCATAGGGATTCCCATGGAGAGCATAATTTTGTTGACGGGAGCAGTTCCCATTTTGTTTGTAGGTTGATTTGAAGAATTAGTTTTTTCTTTTCCTTGACTCATAAGATACTCCTTTATACTGTCTTACGTTTAAAATACTATCCGCGATTAAGACGTGAGACGATTTTAAAGCAAAAAAATAAAGCGTAAATCCCAGGTAATTCCTGGATTTACGCTTTTGCCACTCGGTTGAGATCATTATATCAGATTTTTTTCGGAAATGTCAAGAATAATTTTGAAAAAATTTTAGGGCAATACCTCACAAAAACCGTCAGTCAGGCGTTCGCGGTACTGCCTTAAAAATTCTTAACTCGCTCAAAAACCACAAGCCGAGCAACATGGAAATCAATTTTTAAAAGCTTGTCATATATCTTTATCTTTTTTTGATACCGAAGGGGCGCGGGGGCGACCGGAAAGCCCCCGCATTTTGATTTAAATTCAAGTAAAATGTAAGAAAAAAGGCAGAAAAATATTTCTTTAAAAGAAAGCTGATTTCCCCAAGCCGAGCAACGGTATTTCTTGAAAAAAAGATAATAATATGTTATACTTTAAATAGTCGATTTTTTTGTTCTGTCTTTTAACCGCGATCAGTGAGTGAAAACGGTGACATATATTTCCGGGGGCTGTACGGGTTCTCTGCATTACGTTTGTTTATGACAGTTGAACGGATAGGTTCGGCGAAAGCTGGTACTTAAGAATATAATGTTATCATGCCGGAGCGGTTTGGTTTAAGAGGGGTGATTTTGTGGGAAAGATAACAGATGAAAATTACAGAAAACTTAAAAGCGCCGAAAACTATGAAGACGCTTCACTCAGCGGTATTTCCGATATGGATTTCACCACGTCTTTGGCGCGTATAATGGAAGAAAAAAATGTTCCTACTATGACGGTCGTTGAAAATACGAGTCTGTCAAAATCGTACATCAACAAGCTTCGCAGTCCTTTTGAAAAACAGGTGAAACCGAGCCGTTACGTTATCATAGAGATAGCGCTTGCCATCGACGCAACTCTTGAAGAAACGAACGATCTTTTGAAGAAAGCGAAATATCAGGAACTGTATACCCGTGACAGATCCGAGTCATTCATAATATGGGGAATGTTAAAAAATATTCCGGGAAAAGAGATCCGCAGAATGATGCAGGAAAAGGGGCTTGACGATATTTTCAGGGAAAAGCAGAGGTGAATCGGATCTAATGCGTTATATCACCGAAGACGAGTTTTTGCGCGAGTATCTTATCTACAAAGATCTTACGCCTGAAAAACATTACAAGACGTATCTTGCGATGAAGGAACATTCCGACGGCAGTCACTATGCGGTCGTCCTCAAAGAAATGGACGAAAAAAGAGCGGCTGTTTATAACGAGCTTTCAAAGATGTGGAATCCGTTCCTTGCGGATACATACGATGTTTTTATGGTGACAGTCCCTCTTGACCCTAAGAAAAACCGATATGTTGCGGTGACGGAATATGTCTATGCGGACGGCTGCCGCGGAAGTGAAAGTGTTTCACTTTCACAATTTGTCAGAAAAAACGGAACTCTGAGCGAAAAGGCAGCTCTTTCGATCTGTTCTCAGATTTGCGAGGGACTTGAAGAATTTCATAAAAAAGGTTTTGTCCACCGCGATATCAAGCCCGAAAATATAATGATATCAAAATATGACGCCGAAGATCCGAAAATTAAAATCGTTGATTTCGGAGGCGCTAAGCAGTTTGATATGTCTGCCTATTCCGACAGGACAGTCATCGGAACGCTTGGTTATCAGGCGCCCGAAAGCGTCTCTTCGAACACAACGAATCACACCGATATCTATTCTATCGGATGCGTTCTGAATTTTATGCTGACCGGTCAGGAACCCGGTCTTATGCGCTACGCAGGAAATCATTACATTGTCAATATCATCGAAAAATCAATTAATGAAGACCCTTATAACAGATATGCAGCGGTAACGGCTATGAAAAAAGCCGTCGATCATCAACTGGGGACAAAATTCATTGACAGGCTACCGATCCTGCGAAGCATTCCGGGATTCAGAACTCATACTATGTGGAAAGAACTTGTCGCGTCTCTGTCATATTGCTCCATGCTGTACGCTGCGGTGTTTTGTATAGATACCTTTGGTTTTGAGGGATTGGCGGAAATCTTTATTTTTTATATTATCATTCCGCTTGTTGTAATTTTTAACATGGGAAACCTTCTTCGGTTTTTCCCGAAAAATATCAGAAAGAACAATCGTCTTTTTCTTATGATACGAACCGGGATAGTTATTGCTGCGGTGTTTGCTCCCATAGTTGTGGATTATCTTTTGGGGAGGTGACAGATATGCCTTTGACGAAGAATAATATCCTGTTTTCTTACGAAGAAAACGAACGGCTGAGCGCAGAGATCGAGAAGGTAATGAAAGAAGATATTTCCGATTTCCAAAAAATAAAAAAGCTTCGGGTCATCGGATCGTCTGCGCGCGCTCCGATCTCAAAAAGCCATGTTGACTATTGCCTGAAGAAATTGACCGATTCACGGAGAAACAGGATTAAAGGGATCATAAGTCTTGCGGTTTCGTTTGCTTATTTTATATTTATTCTTTTCCGAATATATTGGTATTTCAATCCAGATAAAAATCCCTTCTCATCTGCGGCAAAGATCTCAATAAACGATCTTGTAGTTTTTATGTATCTTATTCCTGTCTTGATTATCGGAATTTTGATCGTTAAACGTATTTTACGAAAAAATAATGATCGTTCTTCGGGAAATACCGGACACGGTTCGCATTTGTAAATTATTATATACTACAAATTAGCAATTTTAAAAATTGCACGAAAAAGCTTATGAAAGTTTTTGCCCCACTTTTTTCAAAAAGTGGGCGGTTTCCAAAGGCAGAGCCTTTGGTCGCTGACGCGGTAAATCAGAGTAGAAAATAAACTGCCCTCAGCGAAATCAGACTAACTGAGATAAGCGAAAAAATAATAAATCATAAACAAATACAACTTTCCCACTCCAAGAACAAAGGCAAGAGCATAGCGAATTGCCGGTCAAAGAAAAAATAAGGTGAATTTTTCATAGAACCACGAGTTAACTTAAGCGGTTGGTCTGTGCTATCGAACACAGCAAGTCTCATCGCCATAAGTTTTAGACTTCACCATCACCCCCAGCCCCCTCATCCTCAAGGAAGAGGGGGCTAAGGTAGGTGTGGGCTTCGCCCACGCCCATCGGGGGAGCGAAGCTCCCCCGAACCCCTTGCTTACTCTAACCAACTCTTTTTTTTATAAGGCAACACCGCACAAAGACCGTCTAACGACTTTGCACCGAATCTGCTTGATCTTTTTCCGTCATAGTACACAAAAACACCTTGA
>CACYDE010000156.1 GCA_902773045.1 uncultured Ruminococcus sp.
AGCTTGGCAGTACTAATAGGTCGAGAGCTTGACCATTTCAAAGGTCTATCGTCTTTATCATGCTTTGTTCAGTTTTCAGGGTGTTTTAATACATCATTTTATGAGGTACTCCATGAGTGCCTCTTTTGTTTTATATCTACTGTTGATTATTATATTTCATCTGAAAGTAAGTGAGAACTGTAATGAATAAAATATCGTATATTTATTTGATCGCAATGCCCTATTTTATTCTTTGCTTATTGCTTCTTGTGGTTAAACATGAAGTATCGGGAACGAGTGTTTTGTTATTTGTGATTCTTTCTGCGCTGCTTTGTTTGATCGGCGTGGCTGCATGTATTATATGTAATCTGGCGTCTTTGACTGCTTTAAGTGACAAAAGCTCGGCTGTTCGCAATATAGTTATAAAATGCTGTCATATACCTGCGCATTTTGCTGTACTTATGCTCGTAAGCGGATTTATGAACCCGTTTCTTTTATGGGCAAGTTGGATTCCTGCTCTGTGCGGCGTCGGGCTGCTGTGGTATTCTGCATTTACGAATATAGGTGCGTGCGTGAGTCTTGTCAGACGAAAAAAATGCAGTCTGAAAATAGGTATTGTTTTATGTATACTTTCGTTCGTTTATATTGCCGATATCGCAGCAGCAGTCGTTCAACTGAAAAAATCCAACGAGACAGCAGATAATAATTCTTGATTTAGTGAGGTGATATTGTGAAAAAACGCCGCGGCAAATTTCTATTTGTTATTGCAGTTGTAATTACTACCGCAATTGTTACATACATTGTTCTTAACGTTGTTTTCAGTCCTTACTGGAACAGTGTGTATCCTCCTTCGGGGTATCTCAGTCTGATTTCTATGAGTACGGCTGAATCTGCCGACATTATCTATACAAAAAAAGAAGCGACCGAGGATCTTGACTATATTGTGAAATGCCTTGAAAGGGTTCATCCTCTTTATAATCACGGGATCAGCTCCGACGTGAAAGAGTGCCTTGAAAACGAGAAGAATTCGTTTGGTGAGAGGGTTACTTCTTATGAACTTTGGCATTCGGCTGCTCGTCTTTTGAATTCGACCGGTGATTCTCAAAATATGACTGCACCGTCATTTCCGAGGAATTATCTGACCGATTATCTTAAAAAAACGCATAGCGGTTATGTTCTCGAGAAGATCAACGGTATGACTGTTGACGAGATCTTTCAGCAAAACAATGATCTTTTCTCCTATGAGCTTGAAGCATGGGGAAAGTATGCGCTTGAAAACTGTTTTCAGACTTTAGAGGGCTTGAAATTCATCGGATTTGATTCGGACAGCTTTGAGTATACCTATATTAATGAAAAGGGAATTGAAGAGGCTGTTGTTTACTCTGGCGATGATTTTCACGATTACGAAACATCTGCGGAAATATTGGGAAGAGAAACAGACGATACACCGTTATACAGCAGTAATGTAATAAAGGACAAGAATGTTGCTGTTCTGACGCTCGACAGCTGTGTTTATGACGAAGATTCAAGAACATTTCTTTACGACTTCATCGAAGAGACGACGAACAGCAATATAAGCAATATTGTTGTCGATCTGAGAAACAATTCCGGCGGAACGTCTCAGATCGCAGACGAATTCCTTTCCTATCTGAATCATGACTCGTTCCGAACTCCGGGCGGAGAGTGGAGATTGGGTCCTTACATCATGAGATGGGACTCGTCCGATGAACAGATCAGTCACTATGATGAGATGAGATTTGACGGTGACGTTTATATTCTTACATCGGTCAAAACGTTCAGCTCCGCGACTCTTTTTGCCGAGATAATTCAGGACAACGGATTCGGAAAGATAGCAGGCGAGCCCTGCGGAAATATGCCGGACGGCTACGGAGATATTGTTGTTTTTCAGACTCCGAACGCTGTTCTGTCCTTTCAGATCTCCTCGAAGCATTACGAAAGAATTGATACGTCAAAATCGGATCTTCCGCTGATACCCGATATAGAATGCAATGCGGATGACGCGCTTGACGAAGTAATGTCGATAATAGAACAGAAGCAGTCGCCGCAGGAATAAATAAATATATATATATTAAACTTCCCATACTCAAAATTACAATGAATGTAGAGTTTATCATGTTTTTTTAATGTAAAGAATAGTTTTCGCTGTCGAATCCGAGATTGTTCTTCGATCAAAGCTATTGTCGTCACCCATACCCCCAAACCCCCTTTCCCTCAAGGAAAAGGGGGCTTTTTGGTTATAGGGCTTCGCCCTATAACCGTTGTTAGCGACAAATTTGGGCGCGGGCGAAGTGTTACGTTAATCATCAAAGTTGGTGCGCGTATACGCCTGTCGGCGCGTGCCGACCCCCGAACCCGTTCATTCGGTTAATCGGAACTTTGTTTAAATTCCTAAAAATACAGTTTCGATAAGAAATATGGATAATTATTATGTGGGCAGTTTGAGTATATATAATAACATTGTTTTTTTATGCCGCATGTGTGCGGCTGCATAAAAAAGAATAACCCGATATGCAATACTTTGAAGCATTGTATATCGGGTTTGTGTAGCATTGCTTTGAGGCGGAGAAGATCATTATTCACGCGAACTTATATTATATATCATGTGTAATGATCCCGAATGAAGTTATCCGCTCGCCCCGGCAGCAGTCTTTTATCAGCTGCTCATTACGCGGACATCTCTGTCGTGCTCATGTTCGTGATCGTCTCTTATCAAAAGAGAAATGCACCAAATGGCACAAAGACCGACGAGAGTGTAAATGATTCGGCTGATCATGCTTGTCTGACCGCCGCAGATCCATGCAACGATGTCAAACTGAAAAATACCGATCGAACCCCAGTTGATACCGCCAATAATCAGCAGGATCAATGAAATTTTGTTAAGCATACTAAACTTCCTTTCATAAGTTGAATTGTATGTAAGTCTATTTTATCCCGAATAATAATGAATTATACGGAAATATTAATTTTCATGAAAAAAGTTTTCAACATTATTTTGTGACGATGTGGATAAATGATCGAAAAATTAATACTATGACAATACCGCACAGAGATTATACCGAAGATAAACGTTCGCCCGGTACACCTTAGGAACAAATTCCAACGCAGGCGCGACCGTCGTCTAATTCAAAAACTCGAAGTGAGATTTTTGTCCGATGTTGCCGGTTTTCGGCGAAACAACGGACGAATATTTCGGATACGGCAAAAAAATAACAACTCTGTAAGTTTTTAGGAATAACTTATTTCTTGACATTTTCTTTTATCTCGGATATAATGAAAGTGCTATGTGATATGATTTTTTTCGGAGTATCCATGCAAATATTTTTACTGACCACCCTTTTGGGTCGAGGCCATACGGACAGCCGGGTCAACTGCCGATTGGCGGAAGCTTCCGCCGTTATTGATTGAGTGAAGCCCGATCGGGATATGCTCAAGTTTATAGGTTGGTTACTTTTTAACCAAGGCGTAATATCGCATCAACTTGTAAAATGATCAATAAGAGTAGTAAAAGTGAGTATTTGCTATATAGACTCTGTCGGAATTTCATATCTTTATTTATGTCTTATAAAATGTGTAATTTCGGGTATTTTACAAAGCGGTGCAGCGTGCATCGCTTTTTTCTGTATATGGATAAAATGGGGGAATTGCTATGGAGGATAAGCTCAAGCTTTACGGGTTTAATAATCTTACAAAGGCTCTAAGCTTTAATATTTACGACGTCTGCTATGCCAAAACGCCGAGAGAACAGCGTGATTATATTGCGTATATTGACGAACAGTATAATTCCGAGCGTCTGACAAATATTCTGACTACTCTCACCGATATGATCGGCGCAACGGTTCTTAACATTGCCAAACAGGATTATGACCCTCAGGGAGCGTCCGTTGCCGTTTTGATCGCGGAGGGGTCGATGAAGCCTTCGGGAAGAGTGCAGCTTGCCCATCTTGACAAAAGTCATGTCACGGTTCATACCTATCCCGAATATCACCCCGAAACATGTCTTGCGACTTTCAGAGTTGACATTGATGTTGCGACCTGCGGAGAGATCACTCCGCTTTCGACGCTGGATTATCTCATCAGTTCGTTTGACTCCGACATAATAACAATGGACTACAGAGTCAGAGGTTTCACCCGTGACGTCAACGGAAAGAAGCTGTTTCTCGATCATAGGGTCACATCTATTCAGGATTACATCTCTCCCGAGATACTTTCCAAGTATGACGCCGTGGATATCAATGTTTACGACAGCAATATCTTCCACACGAAAATGATGGTCAAAGAGATCGATCTTCAGAACTATCTTTTCAAAACGGACGCCTATGAGCTTCCGCCTAAGAAAAGACTTGAAATAATGGATAATCTCCGCCGTGAAATGATTGAAATTTACAGCGGAAAAAATATATTTTGAGTTATGTTATCATTATCCGCAGCTTAACCAAAATTCCGCATTGAGGAATTTTGAATGCATTATCCACAACTTAAGAGAATATGAAGTTCGAATGCAGGAGTTCGGGGACGCAGTCCCCGATAGGCGTGGGCGAAGCCCACAGCCTAAAAGCCCC
>CACYDE010000157.1 GCA_902773045.1 uncultured Ruminococcus sp.
AATTCAAAAAAGGTGCTTTTTTCGTGAACACTTCCCGGGGAGGAGTCGTCGATGAAAACGATCTTAAAGCTGCGGTCGAAAGCGGAAATCTCTCCGGCGCAGCGCTCGATGTCATTGAGAGCGAACCGATGAAAAAAGACTCGCCGCTGCTCGGCGCAAAAAACATCACGATAACTCCTCACGTTGCGTGGGCGCCCACGGAAACACGCAGCCGTCTGATCGGGGTGGTTTACGAAAAACTCAAAGCCTATCTTGACGGAAACCCGCAAAACGTCGTTTCTCTGTAATTACACAATTATAACTCATATTCTTCAAAAGGTAACATTTCATTACAAACTGCAATATTTTTTTGTAATAATTTCGCCGTCTTTGTTTATGTTGCATAATAAAATATATATAATTTTTACGTTTGGTCAATGGGAATTTTTATCTTTTTATGGTATAATGTAGACAGTATTAAACCGAAAGAAGTTGATTACGATGTACTATGTCGGAATAGATTTGGGCGGCACTAATATTGTTGCCGGCGTTGTTGACGAGAACTTCAAGATCCTTGCGAAAGCAGACTGTAAGACCGCTGTTCCTCGCCCCGAAAGCGAGATCTGCGATTCAATGGCTTCTGTTACTCTTCAGGCTCTCGCCAAAGCAGAAGTTTCACTTGATGACGTTGAGTGGGTAGGTATCGGAGTTCCCGGTGCTGTTGATCCCGATACGGGTATTATAGAGTATTCCGCAAACTTCGGATTCCATAACTGGAAGATCGTTGAAATGATGGAAAAAAGACTCGGGAAAAAAGTTCTCATCGAAAACGACGCGAACGCTGCGGCTTACGGTGAGTATCTCGCGGGCGCTGCAAAAGGCAGCACAAACGCTGTCGCTATTACGCTCGGAACAGGCGTAGGCGGCGGAATAATCATTGATGGAAAAATTTACAGCGGTTCGAATAAGGCAGGCGCAGAACTTGGTCACATGGTTATTGTTCATAACGGAAGACACTGCAACTGCGGCAGAAACGGATGTTGGGAGGCTTATGCATCTGCGACGGGTCTTATCAACCTGACTAAAGAAGCCATCGAAACCGAGAATCCTCTCCAGTCGTTCATGCTGAAATCCGTCAACGGCGACCTTAACAAGGTCAACGGAATTACGGCTTTCAACGCTATGCGTGAAGGAGATAAAGTCGGTACGGCTGTCGTCAAAGAATATATCGGCTACCTTGCAACGGGTATCGTTAATGTAATAAATATATTCCAACCTGACGTTCTTTGCATCGGCGGAGGTATCAGTAAAGAGGGAGACAACCTCATTAATCCTCTCATGAAAATTATCGAAAAAGAGCGCTATACGAAGCATAACGACAAACAGACTCAGGTCTGCACAGCCAAGCTCGGAAATGACGCCGGCGTTATAGGCGCTGCTCTGCTGGGTAATCTCGTGTGATGTTCACACATTGAAAATTTAATATTGCTTAATACACCTATGAAATGCACCACACAAAAAGGTTTTTGCCTTTTGTTTCATAGGTGTTATTATTTTAGGAAAAAATAATCATTCCTGTTTTTTACGTTTTCCATATAAATATGTCAACATACATAAAAATATTAAAACAACTTGACATATTGCCCGTTATATAGTAAAATATAGATGGTAGAATTTATCATCCGGATCAGTTGTATATTTATTTCTGAAGACGGAGTTTTCTGCTCTGTCTTTAAAGGGGGATGTATTATGACTTTAACAGAAAAGATTCGGAAAAAGAAATCGAAAAGCGGATTTACGCTTGTTGAATTGGTGATCGTGATCGCGATACTCGCTATTCTTGCGTCAATCGCCATTCCGGTCATCACAACTTCAATGAACAGCGCTAAAATCTCGGTTCTTGATTCGGATCGTGCGACCGTTGAAATGCTGCTGAAAGAAGCCATCAACACATCAAAGGTGGGTTTGGCGGTGCTCTACAACAACAAAACAACATCAGCTGCGACAGTAAAGGACGTTTTGATAGCAAATCACATTGACCTCGATGTTATGGACGTTCATAAGATCGGCGGGATCGACTATGCCATCTATTGGGAAGGGACGGGAACCGTTCTGAAAGAGGGGACCTCGCTCACCGCATACAATATCGATACTCCGATCGCAAATCTAGGATAAAACGTATACAAAACCAACAGAGGTTCGGAAAAGATTTCCGAACCTCTGTTTTCCTGTTTTTTAAACTCTGAGATTATTGTTTGATTTATGCTTCTTATACGGAACCGAACCCGTAGTCTGATAATCTTTCCAAAGACGCTCCAGCTGGCTGACCGTCATGAGCATGAGAAGTCCTGAAATAAGCATACAAAGTCCGCCGAGGCTGAGATATAATATCAAATTCACCGCTGTGCTGATCGTTCCCACAATGATATTTATCCACGCGCATTTATAATTAAGTTTAAACTGAACTCCTAAAGTACAGCCCAAAGCAACCGCGTCTTCAACCAGATAAACAGGACTTCTGCAGATAATCGCCGCTATCAGCATACACACAAGACAAATATACATCAATATAAGTCCGACGCAGTAAGCAGACCTCAGATCATGAAGAAAATGCAGCTGCATGATATCGTTTTTTGCCAAACCTTTTTGGAGTATGGCTCTGTCTTGAAGGTAGATTATATTCGGCGTATTTCTTTCGGCGTAAGGATCACGCGTTGTGTCTCTCTCGACAAAAGCGTAGTATTCCCGATACTCCGAACCGGTATTTTTCGGAGCGGCGTTTTTCTTAAGGTTGACTTTTCCACTGCCGGAAGCTCCCGCAGTCTGCGGAATGTTTTCGTTGTTTTCTTCCGCAAATGAGACGTTATTTTTTCTCAGATTGACTTTTCCATGACCGACGCTGCGTGAATCAATACTTGCCTGTGTGAGAAAAAGTCCTTCTTCATCGGGTCTTTCACGAATTATATTTTCATTTTTCGGAAGTTTGTAGTCAAACCGCAGTTTATGAGTTTTTATCTCGGACTGCTGTTCATGAGAAAGAATAATATTACCTTTGTCTCTGAGAACAAGCTTTCTGACATTTGAACCGCAAAACTCGCAGAATTCCGCATCGTCTCTGATCTCTTCTCTGCAAAATTCACATCTCACTCTTGACCCCTCCCACAACTTAAAGACTGTTCAGTATCTTGACGCGGGCGGATTTGCCGAAAAATGATTGTGAGAGATACTAAACAAGCTCTTGGATTTATTCTGTTAAAGCTATTCCGGCTTCTCTTAAATTAACTCGTTGTGCTATTAAAAATGCACCTTATTTTTTCTTTGACCGGCAAATCGCTATGCTCTTGCCTTTGTTCTTGGACCGGGAAAGTTATATTTGTTTATGATTTATTATTATTTTTTCTCTTATCTTAGTTAGTCTGATTTCGCTGAGGGCAGTTTATTTTCTACGCTGATTCACTGCGTCAGCGACCAAAGGCTCTGCCTTTGGAAACCGCCAACTTTTGAAAAAGTTGGATCAAAACTTTAATATTTTTTATAGCACAACGAGTTAAATTATAAAAATACACAACCGAGTCCGATTGTGTATTTTTTCTTATTAAAGCAATTATTTCTTTGGCGGTCTTTTTGCAGCAACTGCGGAATTCAGCTTAGCAGCCGTTAAAGTGTTCTTCATAAGCATTGCGATCGTCATAGGACCTACGCCGCCCGGAACGGGTGTGATGTAGCCTGCTTTCGGCTCAACGCTCTCAAAATCAACGTCTCCGCAAAGCTTTCCGTCTTCATCGTTGTTCATTCCGACATCAATGACAACTGCGCCCTCTTTGACCATATCCGCCGTAACAAAATGAGCTTTTCCGACTGCGGAAATAAGTATATCCGCTTTTGAAGTGATCTCGGAAAGGTTCTCGGTCTTGCTGTGGCAGACAGTCACCGTGCCGTTTTCATGGAGAAGCATCATAGCCATCGGTTTTCCGACAATGTTGCTTCTTCCGATCACTACGCAGTTCTTTCCGCTGATCTCAACTCCCGTCGACTTGATAAGTTCCATAACCCCAGCAGGCGTGCAGGGAAGGAATCTGTATTCGCCTATCATCACCCTGCCGACATTGAACGGGCTGAAAGCGTCAACATCTTTTTTCGGTGAGATCGCACCGATAATGGTTTTTTCGTTGAGATGCTTCGGAAGCGGAAGCTGAACGAGGATTCCGTCAATATCGAACCTCTTGTTTAATGTATCTATAAGATCAAGAAGTTCCTTCTGGGAAGTCTTTTCGGGAAGAGCAAATTCCTCGGAATAGAAACCGACTTCCTCGCATGCGCGCTTCTTATTTCTCACATAAATTTTGGAAGCGGGATCGTCGCCTACGATAATAACAGCAAGTCCCGGTGTAACGCCATACTCGGCAAGTTTTTCGGATTCTTTCGCAACCTCGGCTTTGACCTGAGCGGCAATTTCTTTTCCGTTTATAAGATTAGCCATTTTAAATCTCCTTTACAAACCGCACGATACTGCTTTATATCTTTGATATCGGCGTATAATCTTGTTACTTGAAAACATAAATCATCATTATCAATTGTACACTGAAATTCAATTTTTTTCAATAGATTTTCCGCATTTTATCTTAAAACTCTAAAAAAAATATAGTCATCGGTCTATGCTCCGAACTAAAATTCAGCAAATTTGGAAATTGCACAAAGAACTCCCCGATCGGCGGATCGAGATCCGTCTGACGGGGAGTCCTTTTATCATCTGATCTGTCAAACATTATTGATTAATCAAAATTACAATAAACGCAGAGTCTATCGTGGGTCGTCGATGTAAAGAATAGTTTTCGCTGTCGAAAACGAGATCGTTCTTCGATCAAAGCTATTGTAGCCACCCATAGCCCCAGACCTCATTTCCTTAAGTTGATGACATTGCCCCTTTCCCTCAAGGAAAAGGGGGCTATCGGGGCTATCACCCAAACACCATTCATCCGGTTACCGGAACTCTGTTTAAAATCCTAAAAACACAGTTTTGATAAGAACAAATGGGTAATTATTATGTGGGAAGTTTGATTTAATTACGAATTTTCTTTAAGACCGCAGCACTTTTTATATTTCTTACCGCTTCCGCACGGACAGGGATCGTTTCTTCCGACCTTTTGATTCACCGTTTTGCGGACGGTTTTGGGCTTGTTTGATTCGGGATCGGAGCTGGTCCATGTCGGATTTGCTATCTGTTCTCTCTTGATAACCATCTTGACCGCTTCGGCTTCCTGCTCTGCCTCTTTGGCAGCATTCAGCTCGGCCTGCTTCTGAAGCTCGATGCGCTGTCTTTCTCTCTGCAGCTCACGCGCCTTTTTAAGATCTTCCATGACCTTCTGCTGTTCGTAGATCTTCTTGGGCGCAACAAGCATAAGCTTCACGGTATCCTGACGGATAGAATCGATCATTGCGTCAAACATATCAAAACCTTCGAGTCTGTATTCAACTACCGGGTCATGCTGTGCGTATCCTCTCAGACGGATACCCTGCTTAAGCTGTTCCATATCGTCAATATGATCCATCCAATGTCTGTCAACGCTCTTGAGAAGATAAACGCGCTCTGCTTCACGCATAACCTCCGCCGGGAGAAGTTTTTCGTTTTCTTCATAGATAGCTTTTGCCTTTTCAACAAGCTTTCCGATAATGTACTCGCTCTCGGTATCTCTCAGTTCCTCCTCGGTCAGGTTGAAATCTTCGTCATGTTCGTTAATGAGCCAGCCTCTGTAGAATTCTTTCAGACCCTCAAAGTTCCACGACTCCTTGGTGTAATCTTCGGGAAGATACTGAGCAACGGTCGATTCAATGGTCTGCTCGATCATTTTTACGATCGTATCTCTGATGTTCTCACCGTCGAGAACCTGATCGCGCTGACCGTAAATGATCTCACGCTGTTTGTTCATAACGTCATCGTACTGGAGAACGTTTTTGCGGATCTCAAAGTTTCTTCCTTCAACCTTCTGCTGAGAACTTTCAACGACTCTTGAAAGAGTCTTGCTTTCGAGAGGAACGTTTTCCTCAACGTTGAACGCGCTCATGATCGACTTGATCCTGTCGCCTGCAAAGAGTCTCAGAAGATCATCTTCACCCGAAAGATAGAATCTGGACTTACCGGGATCGCCCTGACGTCCCGCACGTCCGCGAAGCTGGTTATCGATCCGGCGTGACTCGTGACGTTCGGTTCCCATGATGAAAAGACCGCCGGCTGCGCGAACCTCATCGGCCTCGCCTTTGATCTCTTCCTTGAATTTATCGTTAAGCTCGGTGTAAAGCTTTCTTGCGCTGAGGATATCCTGATTGTCCGTATCGGCAAAACCCGTTGCCTCGGCAATGAACTCCTCGGGAATTCCCTGTTTTCTCATTTCGGCTTTCGCCATATATTCGGCATTACCGCCCAAAATAATATCGGTACCGCGTCCTGCCATATTTGTCGCAATAGTAACCGCACCCTTTTTTCCTGCCTGAGCTACGATCTCGGCTTCCTTTTCATGGTGCTTTGCGTTGAGGACATTATGCTGTATTCCGCGCTTTTTGAGCATTGAGCTGAGAAGTTCGGATTTCTCGATAGAGATAGTTCCGACAAGAACGGGCTGACCGTTTTTGTTGGCTTCAATAATATCATCAATAACAGCTTCGAACTTGCCTTTTTCGGTCGAGAAGATCGCGTCGGGAAGATCCTCACGCTGAACAGGCTTATTGGTTGGGATCTCGACAACGTCAAGCTTATATATCTCGCCGAACTCCCCTTCCTCCGTCATAGCCGTACCTGTCATACCGGAAAGCTTGTTGTAAAGACGGAAGTAGTTCTGGAAAGTGATAGTTGCGAGCGTTTTGCTTTCGCTCTCGACCTTAACGCCTTCCTTAGCCTCGATAGCCTGATGAAGGCCCTCGTTGTAGCGTCGTCCGTACATCAAGCGTCCTGTAAATTCGTCTACAATTATAACCTGATCGTCCTTGACAACGTAGTTTATGTCGCGCTTCATGATACTGTGAGCTTTGATAGCCTGGTTGACATGGTGTTGGATCTCAAGATTATCGGGATCGGTAAGGTTAGCTATTCCGAAATACTTTTCAACTGACTTAACGCCAACCTGGGTCAATGTTGCCGTACGCGCTTTTTCATCAACAATATAATCTATTCCGTTTTCCTTGTAGTAATCCTCGTTGTCCTCTTTTGAGTCGATCTCCTCGAAAACTTTTTTCTTGAGTGTTCTCGCAAGTTTATCTGCTTTTTCGTACATATCGGAAGATTTATCTCCGGGACCGGAAATAATGAGCGGGGTTCTCGCTTCGTCGATAAGAATAGAATCGACCTCGTCGACGATAGCGAAGTTATGTCCTCTCTGAACTTTCTGTTCCTTGTAAACGACCATGTTGTCACGCAGATAGTCAAAGCCAAGTTCGTTGTTTGTTCCGTAAGTAATGTCTGCGGCGTATGCTTTCTTTCTCTCATCGGGCTTCAGATCATGAACGATAAGACCCACCGTAAGTCCCAGATAGCGGTAAAGCTTACCCATCCATTCAGAGTCGCGGCGCGCGAGATAATCGTTGACCGTCACGACATGAACGCCCTTTCCCGTGAGAGCGTTAAGATATGCGGGAAGAGTGGCAACGAGCGTTTTTCCTTCACCTGTTCTCATCTCGCTGATACGTCCCTGATGAAGAATAATTCCGCCCATGACCTGAACGGGGAAATGCTTCATTCCGAGAACTCTCCACGCAGCTTCACGGCAGACCGCAAACGCTTCCGGAAGAATATCGTCTGTTGTTTCGCCTTTTGCGAGTCTGTCTTTGAGAACCTGAGTCTGTTTTTTAAGTTCCTCTTCATTCATCTCCGCATAAGTATCCTCAAGTTCAAGAACCCGGTTGAGCTTCGGTTTTATTCTTTTTATTTCTTTTTTGCTGTAATCACCGAACAAAGCTTTTAACAAGCCCATTATAATCACCTCATTAAAAATGTTGTGAGAAGTATTTATTTTATATCTATGTTGAAATAAAAAAAGCAAGTAAACATAACTTCCCATTTTATGTACATATCATTTTAACACATATCAAAAAAAAAATCACTACTATTTTTTATATTTTTTAAAAATTAAGCTTTATTTACACTGTGTTCATTTCTTGTTTGTACAATTTTGTGGTATTTTTGACAGTAAATATATTTCTTGACACGATAAATCACAAAACGCCATCGGTCTGAAACTACTTCCGAAATTATTACGAAGTAATTTTCAGACCGACGGCGGCTGAACGATATTATACCGATATCGGATAGACAGATGGATAAAGATTCAAAATTTCACGTCGCAGATTTGTTTGCGTATTTATCTGATATTAGCATTATGATCGTGACTCGAATTTATAGAGAGGATTGATCCATTTTCCTTTCTCCTTCACGGCTACGTGAACATGTGAAGACTGAGCCGTTTCACAGGGGATTGCATAGACCGTTCCGATGAAATCTCCTGCGGAAACGACCTCACCCATCTGAACGAGAGCAGTCTGAGCCAGTCCGCAGTAATACGACTCGATCGTATCGGAATGCTTGATAACAACAACATTACCGTACATATCGTCATAATATATATCCTTGACAACTCCGCTGCCCATAGCGCGGACTTTGTCGTCGATCTCGGCTTCATAGTCGATCCCCGGGTGAGCGCGGTAATCTCCGAGTGTTTCATTGTAGACCGGTTCTTCCGAATATTGAGCTATTATTTTTCTGTTCTTCAGCGGTTCGCTTGTGAAAACAACGTCCTCATCTTTCTTTTCCTCGTTTTCATCAGCATTTTTGTCATTCTTTTTCTCCTTTGAGGGATCAACGAGCGCGTTGACCTGAGCGTCGTCAGCTTCATAGATAATGTCCGATGAAGAAGTTAAAGCCGAATCGTCGCGGTCGGTATCACTGCTTTCATACATTATCACCTCTGGATTTAAGTATGAATTAACGTTATTGACTGTAGTCCAGAGAGCCGCGCCTATCGCAACCGCACAGATCGAAAGCGCCGTGACAAAACCCTTGGTAAAGGTTTTTCCGTTCTTTCCGTTATTTCGTCTGTCATCTTCGGGATACTCTTCTTCATCAAAAAGCTCGTCATCATTGTCGTCGTCAAAGTAATCGTTAAAAAATTTATTGTCCATAGTAGCACCTCCAATGATATTATTGGAGTTTTTTCCTGTTTTATTCAAAACTGTTCGCCGAATAAATTACTTAAGGCAATACCGCACAGAGATTGTGCCGAAGATGCGCAGTAGATTTTTTCGTCAGAGTGCATAAAACGACCGCAGGAATACTGACGTAT
>CACYDE010000158.1 GCA_902773045.1 uncultured Ruminococcus sp.
GACATACGCCCATTGGCGCGTGCCCTTGGGGTACGCCGGTATGCCTTCGTCCTCCGCCTTGCTCTGCACTTACCGGCATCGTCTCCTTTTGTCAGTCTATTTATTTGGATTGCTATAATGAATTCACAGATTGTGCAGCTTTTTGCGATCTGTGTTTTCTTTTTTGCTTTACAGGTGAGAGCCGGACGCAATTCCGTTTTCACTCTGTTCGGATTAAAAGATAAAAAAATTTAAGATTTTAAAGAAGGCATTATAAAAGTCCCTAAAATCGCATTCCGCCACTATGCAGCGGTAAAATTTTGGTGTATAATAAATTGTGTTATAATCAAGATCTACCGCCTGAAGACTTTGAAGCTTGAAAAAAATTGTCCTGATTTTTGAAAAGCTAAAGTGAAAGAGTTTGTAAAAAATGAGATTTTCGGGGAGAGTGAACATATGTACAGAATACTGATAGCAGATGATGAACCTGACATAATACAGCTTATAAAACGATATGCCGAACGTGAGGGTTATGACGTGACGAGCGTTGAAGACGGAAGTCAAGCGGTAGAGCTTTGCCGCAATAATGATTATGATGTTATTGTTATGGATATAATGATGCCCGATATGGACGGTTTTACCGCGTGCAAAAAAATACGTGAGTTTAAGGATATTCCGGTTCTTATGCTGTCTGCAAGAGGTACGGAGTACGACAAGCTTTTCGGTTTTGAGGTCGGCATTGACGACTATGTGACAAAGCCTTTTTCACCAAAAGAACTTATGGCGAGGATCAAGGTTATCATCAATCGGCACAGTGTTTCAAAACCGAGAGAAATTAACCGTATAAAAGCTAAGGGAATAGAAATAGATACTCTGGGTCACAATGTTTATATTGACGGTGTGAAAACGGAACTTACCGCAAAGGAATACGGTATACTAGTACATTTCATTGAAAATAAGGGGATAGTTTTATCGCGGGATAAGATACTGAACGCGGTGTGGGGATATGAATACTTTGGAGACGACAGAACGGTTGACTGGCAGATCAAGCTTCTGAGAAATAAACTCGGAAAATATCGTGACGCCATTCACACCATAAGAGGGGTGGGGTATAAATTTGAAGATCAAACCTAAATCATTCAAAACGAAGCTTTGGATGTATTTTATGCTTTTTGCGGCGTTGATTTTTTCTGTATTGTGGCTTTTGCAGACGGTTTTTTTACAGAGTTTTTACAATGAAATGCTGATAAAGCATACAAAGACTGCTGCCGAAAAAATTGTTAACAGCAGCGGCAGTGAAAATATAACCGATATTATAGATTCGATAACGCTTGACAATTCGATCCTGGTGTTTGTAACTGATACCGACGGAAACATTATTTATTGCTCTGATGAATATAAAGGAGCTCATCAGGAAAAACATCTCGGCAGAGATTTGAAAATTACCGAACAGCCGGAAAAAAATACGGAAAAAAATAAACGTTCCGTCAATTATCGGAATCTTCCCGACGGCTACGATGAGTTTTTATCGCAGCTGAGTGAAAACGGCAGCTCACCGGTCGAATACAGCACTGACAAAGTCTATGTTTACGGTACATATATAAACTATTACGGCAGTGAGGGGAATTCGATCCTTTATGTCAGCACGACCCTTGACCCTGTTGGTTCGGCAGTTTCAATAATCAGAATACAGCTTGCATGGGTGACAGGACTTTCTTTGGCAGCGGGATTTATTCTTTCATGGTTTATATCAAAAAACTTTGGCAGACCGGTTGCGCAATTATCCGTAAAAGCAAATAAACTCGGCGGCAATGATTATCCGAAGGATTTCAAGAAAGGATTCTGTATCGAACTTGACGATTTGAACGATAAGCTCGACAAAACGTCCGATAAACTCATTGAATCAAGAAATTTTCAAATGGAACTGCTTGCGAATGTTTCTCATGACCTGCGGACTCCGTTGACTCTGATAAAAGGTTACGCTGAGGTGATCAAGGATACATCGTGGGACAACGAGGAACAGTGCAGCGCTGATATCGCCGTGATAGTGAGGGAAACGGATAGATTGTCTGAACTTGTTAATGAGATATTGGAGTATTCGGAACTTAAAATGGGTGACCGTAACGATGATTTTGAAAGAGTGGATCTCAGCGGATTGATCGGTAAGGTTTGTGAAAACTTTGAGTCTTTGTACAAGCATAAGGAGGAAACGATCGAAAAAGATATAGAAGAAAATATATTTGTTTTCGGAAATGCAAGCCGGCTTGAACGTGCCGTTTACAATCTGATCGATAATGCGTTCCGTCATACAGACGAAAGCAGGAGAGTGACGGTCAGACTTCATTCGATCGGCGAGAAAGCGCGGATCGAAGTGGTCGATTACGGCGGCGGGATCCCGGAACGGGAGATAGAGAATATCTGGGACAGATATTACACATTCCGTCAGAGAAAGGGCAGAGGTGTGTCCGGTTTGGGTCTTGCCATTGTAAAGCAAACTGTCAATATGCACAACGGAGTTTGCTCCGTGGAAAGTTCGCAGGGAAGAGGAAGTACATTCGGGATAGAACTTGATAAGCTATGATTTTTCACCTATCCAACATTAAACACACAACCGACAGAATTATCAGTTCTGTCGGTTGTGTGTTTAATGTTTTTCCGCCTCTTCCTTTGTTCTGTGAACAGTTCCGAAAGGATGCTGCGGCGGAGCATATATTGAGTATAATTTTAATGGCACCATGCCTGTATTGACAATATTGTGCCAAGTGCCTGCCGGAATAATCACAGCATAGCTGCTGTTAACAGGCTTTCTGTAGGTTAAAGAGGATTTGCTTTTTCCAATCATTGCCAGAGCCGTTCCGTTTTCAATGCGTATGAATTGATCGAGATTATTATGGACTTCAAGTCCGACGTCGCCCCCGACCGGGATACTCATAAGAGTAACCTGAAGATTTTCTCCTGTCCATAATGCAGTTCTGTAATAATTATTACGCTTAGCCAAACAATCTATATTCACGATGAAAGGTTCATCACCATTGTCTCTGATCTCTTGTGATTGTGAAGAACGTTTTTTCGTATTCAATTTATCGCCCCCCTTATTTTATAGTATGATCTGTTCCGCTTTGTTGTGAACAGATCATACTGTAAAATAAGGGGGACTGCTACCTTCATTCACTTTTCTGCATATCCAACTTTAAGAAAATCATAATCCGATGACAAACGAAAGACATCTTTAAGTCCTTCCGAAACAATGACAGTATCGTTATCGTCAAGAATAATAAATTCGAAATTGCACTTTTCGTTTTTATAAAAATCTTTTGCCTTATTTGTTCCCATAACAAATAAAGCTGTTGAAAATTCATCTGCTTCTGTTCCGCTTTCGGAAATCACCGTTACTGATTTTGTACCATTTTCAGAGGGATAACCTGTTTCGGGATCAATTATATGATGATACATCTTCCCATTATCCTCAAAATAGCGCTGATCGGTTGCCGAAGTCACGACTGCCTTTTCGGTTACATTAAGTATTGCGAACGTGTTTTGTGTAAATGGGTATCTTATTCCTACTTTCCATGGCTCACCGTTTTTTGTGCCGATTGTCTGAATATTACCCCCGAAAGACAGAACGGCACTTTCAATGCCGTTAGTTTTCATCAGATCTTTCACCTGTTCGGAAATATATCCTTTTGCCACAGCTCCAAGATCAAGTTGCATACCTGGTTTTAATCTTACCGAATGTTCTTTTTCGTCAATTTCAATGTCTTTGAAATTGACTTTTTTCAGAGCTTCATCCAACAGGTTTTGTTCGGGAACCTGATTTGACTCGGTCGTGAATCCCCATAATCTCACAATAGGATAAACGGAAATATCCATTGAACCGTCAGTGATCTCGGAAACATTTATTGATTTTTTGATGACATCGATCGTCTCGCTTGAAACGGTGATCCATTCGCCTGAACCGTAATTTATTCTTGAAACATCGCTTGTCGGATCGGTGACGGAAAAAAGCTTTTCAAGCTCAATAATTTTTTCCTCTGCAAGATTGGCTGTTTGTTCTGCATTATTGTCGTATATTTTTAAATCAATATATGTATCAAGCGCAAAGACCTCTTTTTCAAACGGAAGATCGTCCGAGGAGTTTTGATTTTTTGTATCCGTGCAGCCTGAAAGAAAGAGAAAAAAGAAGAGGATCAGTGATAAAATAGATTTATTTCTATACATAAGAAGACTCCGGTCATGAATATCAGTAAATTAACCAGCATTTTATTTGTAAACTATCAGGTGGAGAAATATGACTTCACGCTGATAATCACAACAGCTATATTTTATCGCAAATAAAACAACTCTGTTGAAACGAACGTATATTTCTTTGGTTCATGCATATCAATTCCGTGATAATGTGTGGTCTGCTGTTTTGTGGTCAGCGGAGCAGTTCGGTTTTTATTCGGATATGAGTTTTTCGATCAATTCCAGAATGGCTGTTTTTTCATCTTCATTTGCCGTTCGGAATTTAAGCAGGAATAAGATCTCTTCTTCTGTCAGCGTGGTTACATTTAGATTTGTAATTATAGTGTTTTCTGTCATGTTATGATCCTCTTTCTCAGTTTATTTATGATGCATTAATTATAGCATCTTTTGACGGAAATTTCAACACTTATTTTTTATACATATACAAATTTTGTGTATGAGCGTTCTTTCCGGAGATATCGGAAAGAGCATACACCGATGAAGAACTCGAAAAGCTGAAAAAGAAAGAGAATACTCCTGTTGAATACAACGGTAAATCCTACACGAAATATGAAGCCACTCAGAAGCAGCGAAGCCTTGAAAGAACCATGAGAGCCCAGCGTCAGCAGATAAATTTACTTCAACAGGGCGGTGCAAACGAAGATGACATAATACTTGCAAGAGGGCGGTACAGAGCAACTTCAAGTGAGTATACAAGGTTTTCCAAAGCTATGAAATTACCTCAGCAGAGGGAAAGAGTTACCGTTGACGGTTTGGGGAATGTTGGAGTTGGAAAGTATACAAAAAATGTTTCGGGAAGTGTTGAAAAATCTTCAAAAAATGGTATAATAGAGTCAAACAAAGGCGAAACGGCGGGAAATAATGTGCATATTCTTGGAACTATTGATATGAATATATATAGATGTGTTACTCAGGATATTCAAACAGATGAAGTTATTATTACAGATAGACAAATCGAACACATTAAAGAACGTCACCCAAATGATTATGAAAGATATTTTGTTTATTTTCAAGAAATAATTCATAACCCGGATTATATTTTGGAAGCAAATCGTCCAAATACGGCCTTTGTTCTAAAACACATTGTAGATAACGGAAAAAACTATCAGCTTATTTTACGTTTAAAAACATCAACAGACCCCAAAGAGTATAAAAATTCTGTAATAACTTTTTTAAAAGTTGACGATAGAAAGTGGAAGAAATATTTGAGAAATAAGAAAATTCTTTACAGCAAAGAAAAGAATTGACATATTATAGAATCAAGTGTATAATAATAATTAAGAAAAGAAGACTGTTTGAGGTGGTAAATTTCGTGTCGACCACACGCCGATGGTACTGACAGGAGTAATTCCGAGAGATGCAGGAGGATGGCACGCCTGCCAAACAGTCCGGTCTTTTAACCGCTTCGAGCAATCGGGGCGGTTTTTTCATGCCCGGAGGGAGGTGAGAAAATGCCATAGATTATTTTCCGTTTATTCGGGGGATATCGGAGAGAGCATACACCGACGAGGAACTTGATGAGCTGAAAAAGAAAGAGAATACTCCTGTTGAATATAACGGCAGGGAGTACACGAAATATGAAGCCACTCAGAAGCAGCGAAGCCTTAGAACGCACTATGAGGGCACAGCGGCAGGAGATAAATCTACTGAAAGCAGGCGGTGCAAGCGAAGAAGATTTAATGATTGCAAGAGGTCGGTATCGGGTGACGTCTGCCGAGTATACGAGATTTTCAAAGGCTATGGATCTACCTCAGCAGAGAGAAAGAGTAATGGTTGACGGATTGGGGACTATTGGGAATGGAAAAATAGATTTGACTAATAAAGATTATCGTGATATAATGTTTATGAAAGGAAATATGACTGATGTTGAAGCCAGAAAATGGTATTTA
>CACYDE010000159.1 GCA_902773045.1 uncultured Ruminococcus sp.
CCACCTATCACGATTGAGTACGAATAGTAGCAAAAATCCCGAAAAGCGCATTGTTGTGCGGTTTTTCGGTATTGTTTTTTTGGTTTGGTTCTGTTCTGGTTCTGTTTTCTGAAAAAACGTATTTTTCAGGTCAATTTTTGATGTGTTCCGATGACCGAAAATTTGTACTTTTTGGGGTTGTTAAAATTGTGTGGAAGGGAAGTTTTGATCCAACTTTTTCAAAAGTACCCCAAGGGCACGCGCCAATGGGCGTTGGCGGTTTCCAAAGGCAGAGCCTTTGGTCGCTGACGCAGATAATCAGTGTAGAAAACAAACTGCCCTCAGCGAAATCAGACTAACTGAGATAAGTGAAAAAATAATAATAAGTCATTTATATTATTACTCAAATTTCCCTTACTTAAAATTACAATGAATTTAGAGTCTATCGTGAGTTTTCGAAGTAAAGAATAGTTTTCGCTGTCGAATCAAAGCTTGTTCTTCGATCAAAGTTATTGTCGTCACCCAGACCCCCTTTCCCTCAAGGAAAAGGGGGCTTTCGGTTTATAGGGACAAATTTGGGCGCGGGCGAAATGTTATGTCAATAATCAAAGTTGGTGCGCGTATTTGCCTGCAGCCGCTTGGCCGCCGCCCCGAACCCATTTAAACGGTTACTCGAACTTGTTTGAATTCCCGAAAACACAGTTTCGATAAAGACAGAAGGGTAATTATGTGGGAAATTGGAGTTATTTTTTCTTTGATCTGTGCAGAGGTATTGTTTTTATAGATTTAAGGCAATCAAATCACATAACCAGAACACCGTTTTCGTTCTCCAAAACGATATATAATTGTTCTTCATCACCTGTCATGCAATTCACATAAACAAGGACCGTCTCATTTCCTCCCTTACATGTGAATTCATACGTCAGAACTTCGTCTTTTCCGGCAGTCGGGATGAGCGCAGTCTTGCATGACTGAACAGAGAGATTCTGACTCAGACTTTGCTGTGCGACCTGCTGTGAAAGCTTGGGCTGTTTAAGCTCTCTTTCGGTGTGATTCATAAGATATCCCGTAGCGCAGAAACTGACGATCTCTCCCGTCTGCATGTTCACCCCGACCTTGACGAGATCGCTGTAATAAATGATATCGTTGTCTTTGAAAGCAAAATTTATCGTGCAGACATTATCGCTTACGGAATAGTAGCTTTCGGCGAATTCCTCGCGAAATGTATCGGTGAGAAACCGTCTTGCTTCGTCAAGTGCGTCTTTGTAGGAGATCGTAGTTTTTTCAACATTGTGGTAGTCGTGAAAAATATCAACATACCCTCCATACTGAGTAACGGTAATATACAGGCAGTCACCGGAAAAATTATAAGTCGGGAGGTTTCCTTTTGTTTCTCCGGTGTAATCAAGCTGTGATTTGTCACATTTTGCGAATTCGGAAGCTGCGGTCAGAGCCTGTTCTTCGGAGATCTTTGGTTTGTTTTCAAGGAATTTTGGCTTTTGCTGTGAAATATGGTCGGAGAAGGGACCGTCATAGATCATGGTGGGATAGTCCGTGAATCCCTCGTTCATTTCTCTGAAACCGCCGTCGAGCGTAAGTTCCCTAACCTCGTCGCCGATGTCTTCAATATTTCCCTTCAAGGTCATCGGTTCTCCGAGATCGACCGAACCGTCGCCGTAAGCTGCGGACATATCTCCCACCGACATATCAAGCTGACAGGCGTATTCGTAGAACACCTTGAGATTGTCCGCTTCACTTTTTGAAAGCTCTTTGTTCTTCGCGATCTTTGACAGCGCGAAGAAAGCGTAGTCGCCGACCTGACCGAGATATTTTTGGATCGCGGTCGACTGTTCGCTGTTGATCGGAAGCTGGCTGAGAGAACTTTTCGCACCCTCGCTCATTGTCATAAGTTTCGCAAATATCGGCTGCTGCTGAGCCGGAGTGTTTGAATAAATACCCTTTTCAAGAGTGGTTTTTATGTTGGAAACATAGTCGGAAAAATTATTGAGCGCAAGCTGATAGCGATATTCCGCCGTATCTCTGTAACGTGACATAAGCTTGAAGCCGCTGACCCATGCGCCGACAAGCAGCAGAGCCGCTGCCGCAGAAAATGCAATAACTTTGATTTTTACCTTTTTTGATAGATTTTCACTCATAACGATACCCCTTTCAAGGAAGTAAATTTTATGAGTATTATTGCCTTTTCGGGAAATATTTATACATACCGAACCGGCAGCGCGGTCAAATTATCAAGCTGCCTGATAATCTGCACTTTTTGAAGTCCTTTCGCGGACAAACATTGCTTTGAAAATTGTTCTGACTAACGGCTGAATGAAGAATAACTGAGAGAAAAATGCAAACGGGAAATTGAAGCAAACAAGCTTGATCCAGTTTGCAAGAAAAGTCAGTACGTTAAACCCCTGATAGTATGGGTAATAAAGTGCGGCGGCAAGAAAACTCATTGAAGGGCACATGATTCCTACGGTTGCGCATATTATTGCCGATTCAAAGAGAACAGGATGAGTTCCTTTCGGATCAAAGACCTTGCATGCGAGTTTAAAGGACAGCGGACTTCCGAGAGTCACTTCAAGAGTATAAGCAAGAAAGAACTCGAGAAGAACGACAGCCCAAACAGGACAGAATCTTCCGAGCATATAGACGCCGCCCTGAATGTTGACCGCGTCAATAACACTGTTTGTTCCGTTGATCTCCATAAGCACAGAACCATTGACAACGTAGAGGCTGTAAAAAACATAGGCATGAACCGTGATGATTACTGTGATAAGAGCAAACATCATTCTCTGAAATTGATTTTTTGGCATAGATAGATTTCCTCTTTTCTTTAAAATGTAAAATGAAGTGTGCGGCATTTTTATTCAGCTATTTGTTGTCCGCCGTAAATAAACAAAAAACACGCAGTCAAAGTCCCGTAAATCCTACGATAAGCATTGTGTCCCGTGATCAGATTTACGTGCTTTGCACTACGTGTGTCGTTTTTGCTATTATTTACTTCTTCAGCATTATAACATTTAAAATTTGAAATGTCAAGAATCAATGGTTCATTAACTTTGAACGATGCTTGGTGTGTCCAATGTGCCACCAGCTGCGCAGGAGTATCCGCGTCCCTATAATTAACTTAGGGCAACACCGAACAAAGACCGCTTGACGGCTTTGTTCGGTGTTGCATTAGCATATTTTATTGGCAGGGTTACATCAGACATCAATTCTTGCTCCGCAGAGAACGCAGAACTTTGAATTCGGTTCAAGAACGCCGCCGCAGTTTTTACAGATGGCAGTCTGCGGCTGGTTCATGGGCGCAGACGCAGGATACTGGACGTTGTTTATTCCGCCGGGAATATTCATATTCATTCCGACTCCCGGCATATTCATATTTCCGCCCTGAATGTTGTTCATCTCGGGAACAGGCGTTCCGCAGACGGTGCAGAATTTCATCCCCGGAGGAACGAGCTGACCGCAGCCCGAACACCTGGGAGCGGCGTTGTTCTGAGGCTGTGGGGTCGGACGCGGCATAGGCTGTCCGCAGACGCTGCAAAATGCGGCGTTTCCCATAACTTCACCCCCACAGTTCGGACATCTTACGTAGCCTTTGGCTTCCTGTATCTGTTTTTTGAAGGTCTCTATTTTTTCCTGCGATTCCTTCAAAGCGTTGATATAATCTCTGAAAGGCTCTTCACAGTCATCCGAATGAAGCTTAAAATAGAGTTTTCCGATTTCTTTAAAAAGGTTATTGCTCTTTTTTTCTTCGTCATAAAGAGCAGAATTCATTTTAGCCAATCCGGTCACATCTTTTGTTTTCTGAACTGCTGTTTGACCGATGGAACTCAGCTTCTGACTTATATCGTCAAAAAATGCCATTAATAACACTCCCTTGATCTGTTTTTCATCTTGCGTTTTATTGCACAAATTTGCACTTATAATTATATTGCAATATATATACTTTGTCAACTGCTTGGTGAGGTTATTAAGATAAAATATTATCAACTTAACCACATACTATAGCAATCCAAATAAATAGACGGACAAAAGGAGACGATGCCGGTGAGTGCAGAGCAAGGCGGAGGACGAAGGCATAC
>CACYDE010000160.1 GCA_902773045.1 uncultured Ruminococcus sp.
ACGACAACGCAGCTATGCGCTTACCGGGGCGTCGAACTTGTCTGGATATTTGTTTGGTTTGCTATAATATGTGGGAAGTTTGAGTTATAAATATTTCTATAACTGTGCCGGATACCGAAAAACGGCACCCGAACAACATTAGTCAGAGTGCCGTAAATTCTTTTATCCTATTAAACTTTTATCTATGGCAGCACCGCGAACGCCCGCCTGACGGCACCCCAAGGGTATTTGCAGCAGATTTTTTTTTTTGTTTGGATAAAAACGCCGCGGGAATACTGTCGTATTTCAAGGTGGTTTTGTGTGCTATCTTAAAAGATCAAGCAGATTCGGTGCAAAGTCGTTAGACGGTCTTTGTGCGGTGTTGCCTTAATAAACAGGATTTATGTTTCCGGTCATAACACATTATTCTGTTTATCCTTTATATCAAAATATTCTCTGACAAATCGTTTGATTTGTAAATACGATTCTCTGCTCTCCGGCATCATATTCTTATATAACACATAGGAGTGAAACATATCCGGCTTTCTGTCACAGATAACAGGAATATTTGCATCCTCAAGCTTCTTTACAACTCCGAGAGTATCATCAAGAAGCATCTCGCTTTCACCGACTGCAAAAAACATAGGCGGAAATCCCTCATAAGAAGCAAAAAGCGGTGACAGATACGGTGATGTTCTGTCGGCATCTCCGATAAAGCTGTATATATCGCTCTTCATCAGCATTTTTCTTTTTTTATCGGTCAGGTCGGCTTTTCTTTCCCCGATCTCTACATCCTTCCGATAATTCTGCGCATAGCTTTTTCCGGACATGGTCATATCCGTCCACGGCGACAGCAGAAACGCTCCCGCAGGCATCTTTCTGCCCTCGTCACGAATCTTCAACATCATGGCAAGCGCAAGATTTCCTCCCGAAGAATCCCCTCCGATAACAATGTTCTCTGCCCTGTAACCCCGATTTTCTGTCAGCTCATTCCACAGATCGAGCGCCTCATTAAGCTGCACAGGATATTGATACTCCGGCGCCGTTTTATAATCCAGCAGAACAACGGTAATACCTTCCTCCATATCGCAGAAATCTCTGACAAAGGAGTGATAGTTGTTGGTCAAACCGGCTATGTAGCATCCGCCGTGGATATAATAGAGAACCTTTCGGGCATTCTTACGGTCACTTCTTTGTATGATATGGTATTTCGTGCCGTTCGTAGTTGTTTTCTTTTCGAACACATAGTCCTTTGGCAGCTTTACACCCATATATTTTGCTGCCATTTTTTTCATCTTCTCCACAGCATCGGGATGTGCTGACGGATTGACATTTTGCGCAGATGTCATCAAGCTGCATATTTTTCCTCTGACGGATGCCATGATTATCGTCCTTCTTTCAATTCCAAGAGTCTGTTCTGTCTGCGGTATTCAAGCGGCGTCACCCCGTAGCAGGCTTTAAATGCCGCTCCAAACTTCGGCTGGGTCGCATATCCCACTGCCATTGCAATATCCGCAATTTTATCATCAGTTTCCCGAAGCAGCCTGGCCGAACGTTCCATTCTTTTTATTTGCTGATATTCCGCATAGCCGGTTCCGTAAACGATACGAAAATAGTTTTTTAACGCCGTTTCACTGATCCCAAACCGCACGGCTAATTCTTTCGCCGTGAAACGTATGCTCAGATCTTTTGTCAAAATTTCTTTTACATTTTTCGCTATTTCAACCTGCGATGCCGTACAATATGTCCTTTTCACCTGAACTTCGGAAAAGTCTGATTTATTTAAAACTGCAGCAAGCTCCATACATTTGATAAAAATCAACTCACGCCCATATTGATTGCTTGTATAATATAAAAAATCATCGTAAAAACCATGCAGGAATTTCCCCGCGCTGCGAATCCACGGTTTATTAGCCATACTGCACTGTTCATAGAGCTGATCCGGAACCGCAAATTTTTCATCCATAAAAACGAGGGATGTTCCTTCATTCGGTATAGGGATCACTATCTCATACCCACGATAAAAACCGGTCGGATAATAGTACGTGTTTAACGCCTGTCCCGCGTCCACCGATATCTCTCCGGCGGTCAGATAAGTACACTCGCCATTTTTAAGCTTCAGTTCACATCTTCCTTCGGCGCAATAGTTTATTTTCAGTTCCCGTGTCGACCCGATAGGATCTTCCACGAATCCCGGTATCGTCTGGCTGCGGATGTCGATCAAATTAAACATTGCCAGATCCCTGTAAAACCAAATCGCGATATTTCCGTCCGAACCTTCTTCATCGGAAGGCAGGGGGATCGTAACACATTCATCAGTTCCGTTAAATGTGGAACCGGGTACTTTCATATATTGTCGTATAATTTCTTCTTTCATTTTTTGCCCCTTTCAGGCAATCTCTTCTGCCCGCCCGGCACGGATCCGTATAATTCTGTCGCAGCACCGGGCGCAAAGCTCCGGATCATGGGTGACAACAAAAACAGTTTTTCCCATATCAGCAAGTCTGCGAAGAAGTACGGATACTTCCTTCATATGCCGATAATCAAGTCCGGATGTCGGTTCATCAAACAGGAGTATATCTGCCTTTGCCGCCATTGCGGATGCGATAGCAACCCTTTGTTTCTGTCCGCCTGAGAGTGCCATCGGGTGTTTATCTTTATATTCCAAAAGATCCAACCCTTCAAGGATCTCTTCTCCCTTCTTCTCATCCGGATCTTCCATAGACAGCAAGACCTCCGACAGTACGCTGTCGGTAAAAAGCTGGTGGTTGACATCCTGCATGACCATGTATGAAACGCTCGTCAGCTTCTTTCCGGAGATCACCTCACCGCCCACTGTCACCGTGCCAATACAGGTTTTCTCCAGACCGCAGAGGCAGCGAAGAAAGGTTGACTTTCCGGAACCGTTTTTCCCGATTACTCCGATGATTTCACCTTTTTTCACTGTCAGACATGGAATTCGCAGATCGCAGTCCGACTCGTCCTTCGGAGTGATTTTTTTCTTGAACAGCAGATATTTTTTCGGGGTATAGGTGAAATAAAAATCGCGGAGAATCACGTTGTCTCCGGACACGTTCTCTGCGCGCCGATCCGCTATGATGTTTCCTTCGCCTGTAGTTTCGGCCTGCATCCGATCCTTGTCATCCGAAAACTCACGGATATACTTCTCTTCCAAATGAATCGGACGAAGCTCATAGGACGCCAGTTCCTCTTCCGTCAGCAGGCAGAATGCTTCACGATCCCACTCACGGACAATTCGCCCTTTTTTCAGATATATTGCTCTGTCAATGATATCCTTCAGATACCACAGTCGGTGTTCGGAGATGATGATGGTTTTCCCTTGCTGCTTCCATATTTTCATCATTTCGGAAAGATCACGGATGGAATCCCAGTCCAGATTGGACGACGGTTCATCCAGAATAATGATTTCCGGGAATAGTGCAGCAACAGAACCGCAGGCAATTTTCTGCTTTTCACCGCCGGACAGATCGAACAGGCTTCGATTCATCAAATCCCTCAGATTCAGATCATTCAAAACATTCTCTTTTCTTGCCAGTATTTCTTCTTTTGGAAGACCGATGTTCTCAGGACCGAAAGTGATCTCTCCGTCTGTGTCTACCGAAAAGAACTGGCTTCTTGGATTTTGAAATACAGACCCGACAAGACCTGCCAGATTGTACATTTCCTGCCGGCCGATCTCTTTTCCGTTCACCTTCACTTCTCCGGTCAGTTCGCCTTTATAATAATGTGGGATCAGCCCGTTGACGAGCCTTGTTATGGTTGTTTTTCCACAGCCCGAAGCTCCGCAAAGCAAAACACATTCCCCGTCAGGTACGGTAAGGTTAATATCGGAAAGGCCGGCCTGTTCCAGACCCGCATAATGAAATGTCACATTTTTTATCTCTATCATAGGATCACATTACCGCCCTTCACCGTGAAATAC
>CACYDE010000161.1 GCA_902773045.1 uncultured Ruminococcus sp.
CAGAGTGCATAAAACGACCGCAGGAATACTGACGTATTTCAAGGGAGTTTTGTGTACTATGACGGAAAAAGATCAAGCAGATTCAGTGCAAAGCCGTCAGGCGGTCTTTGTGCGGTGTTGCCTTAAATTTTCTTATAAGATTTCTTTTAAAATAACCGATATGATGGTTTTATTGAAATTTATCCGTACATATTATATATCACAACAAAAAAGGAGGACGCAGACGAAAACCTGTCTGCAAAAACATTATGAAAGAGATCACAGCATTTGAACTTAACGAAAACATCCTGAATACAGTTGGCAGAGAATGGATGCTCGTTACGGCAGGAAACGAAGAGAAATTCAACACCATGACGGTCAGCTGGGGCGGCATGGGGATCCTTTGGAACAAACCCGTTGCCTTCACTTTCATCCGTCCGCAAAGGTACACCTACGAATTCATCGAAAACGGAGATTACTTTACCATGAGCGCTTACGGACATGATTACGGTAATGCTCTCAAATTCTGCGGAACAAACTCCGGCCGCGACACTGATAAAGCCCGGGAAACAGGACTTATCCCTGTTTTTGACGAAAAAGCTCCTTATTTCAAGCAGGCAAGACTTGTACTGGTTTGCCGTAAAATGTATTCGCAGGATCTTAACGATGAAAGCATAATCGACGAATCAATAAAAGCAAACTATCACGGAAACGACTATCACAGAATGTACGTTTCCGAGATCGTCAAGGTACTCGTAAATGACTAAGGGCTGTGCGATAGTAACCGGCGCTTCAAGAGGGATAGGTGCGGCGATCGCCGCGGAGCTTTCAAAGCTTGGATTTGATATTGTCGTAAACTACAGCAGATCCGAAGAGAAAGCTCGATCTGTTCTTGATGAAATAAAAAAAATCGGCGGAAACGGAGAAATATTCAAATGTGACGTTTCACAGCGCAGTGAAGTCGATGAAATGACTTCGTTTGCCCTGAACAAGTACGGTGAAATATCCGTCCTTGTTAATAATGCAGGCATTGCCCAGCAAAAGCTTTTCACAGATATCACTTCCGAAGACTGGAATAAAATGGTAAGCGTTAATTTAAACGGAGTTTTCAACTGCTGTCAAAGCGTTCTTCCTTCGATGATACATTTCAAGAGAGGAAGGATCATCAATATCTCCTCGGTCTGGGGAACGGAGGGCGCTTCATGTGAAGTACATTACTCCGCAGTCAAAGCCGGGATCATCGGACTTTCAAAAGCACTCGCAAAAGAGGTTGCTCCCTCGGGAATCACAGTCAACTGCATAGCCCCGGGGTGTATAATGACGGATATGCTGACTCACGATTTCAGCGAAGAAACATTGAGATCGCTTGCCGATGAAACTCCTGTAGGCAGACTCGGCACGCCGCAGGACGTCGCACGCGCCGCAGCTTTCCTCGCAGGAGAAGGCGCCGATTTCATAACGGGTCAGGTTCTCGGAGTGGACGGAGGATTCAGATGAAAGAAAACGGAATATTTATCTGCCCGATATGCAGGGGGCTATTGAAAAAAACAGAGAAAACCCTTGTATGCGAAAAAAATCACAGCTACGACATATCAAAACACGGCTGTGTTAATCTGATGATGTCACAAAAATCATCGAAAAAACGTCACGGCGACGACAAGCTTATGCTCAGGTCGCGCGCCGATTTTCTCGAAAAGGGTTATTACAAACCCCTGCTTGATATTATCACCGATGAAGTTCGGAAAAAAGCCGGAGGAAAATCGGTGACGATTCTTGACGTTGGGTGCGGAGAAGGATATTACACGGCAAACGTCAAAAATAACGTTGAAAACTGTGATATGTACGGGATCGATATTTCGAAAGACGCTTTGATATGTACTTCAAGACGTGACCGCGATATTTCTCTTGCGGCTGCAAGCTGTTCCGATATACCCGTCAAAAGCGGAAGCTGTGATGTTGTTTTGAATATCTTCTCCCCTACCGACGCTTCCGAGTACGGCAGGGTCTTGAAGCCTAATGGTGTTTTGATAAAAGCGCTTCCTCTTGAAAATCACCTTTTCGGTTTAAAGAAGGCGATCTATGAAAAGCCATACAAAAACAA
>CACYDE010000162.1 GCA_902773045.1 uncultured Ruminococcus sp.
GAAACAAAAACGGAAACCGAGAGTAAATCCGAAGAGCCGAAAGCAAAAACGGAAACCGAAAAGAAATCCGAAGAGCCGGAAATAAAAGCGGAGAACGAAAAGAAATCCGAAGAATTGGAAATAAAAACGGAAACCGAACAAGCCGATTATGATGTGCAGGATGCTTTTGAAAGCGAAGAGGCTGATTTTGATATGCAGGACGCTTTTGAAGATGAAGAAGCACAGTTTATTATGATGGATATTGATGATGAAGATGTTTCACCGACGGACGCCGGTCCTTCAAAAGATGAAAATACTTTATCCGTCGTCGGCGAAGAGGAGTCGTCCGAAAAGTCCCGGGAGGATACGGCGGTCGTTTTCGATGATAAAACAGAATCTTCTGAAAATGTGAATACCTCTTCCGATAAAACGGAAGTTCCCGAAAAAACTTCCGAAAACAGCGACGCCGAAGTGATCGAGAAGAGCAAAGCAGATGAGTCCGATGATAACAGTCGGAACGAAACGGCTGAAACGGCTTCGGAAGAAGAGACTGTAATTGACGAGTTGGATGACGAGGAATTCCGTTTTGACGATGATTATATTTTTGATGAATCCGATGACGAGGAGTTTGAAGATCTCGTTAAGCTTGACGCGATAGATTATTTCAATGATCTTAACGATATTATAGAAGATAATGCCAAGACGGAAGATAAATCGACTTCTCGGGGAATAAATAAAGACAATGGCGAATCGTCGGACGATAAAGAAAAAACGGTTCCGATAGAAGAAGCTCCCGAAAAAGCTGTCACCGGGGAGTCCGAAAAAGACGTCGAGGACAGGAAAGAGGAAAATTCGGAGGATGAAGCTCGGACAGCCGAAAAAGTAAATGAAGCTGTCTCTCCCGAAACGGACGGAACGGATAAGGCGTCCGAAGAAAATGAAGCTTCCCAAAATGAAAATACCGTTCAGAAAACGGAAAATCAGGAAAATGAAAAGAAAGATTTTGAAGATGTTTCTTCAAAATCGGATTCAAAAGCCGGCAAAAACGGCATTTTCCTTAAAATTCAAGGCGCGTACTCAAGAGTCAAGGATAAGCTTATAACAATGTGGAACACAAAGGAAACCGTTCCCGAGAATGTAACGGCAGAACACGAGGAACAGACTGCCGCAGCCGAGGAAACTCCGACAGTGACCGAAGCTTCTGTTGTGGCTGAAGATCACCCCCTGCTTCCCGAACGGCTTCCCGAACAGCTTCCCGAACAGCAGCCCGAAACCGCAAAGATCGACGCGGCGGAAATGGTTGATATATCTCAGGAAGACAACAAGGAACACGCCCCTGACCGCCCGTCGGAAGAAAGTAAAATTATTCCGATGACCGTTATCAGAAATGAAAGTACAGTCAAGTCGGATCTTGATGTTGAAAAGGTGAGAGGAACTCTGAACGTTATCGAAGGGGAGAAAACCGAGACGGAACCCGATCTTCTTTCCGAAGAGCAAAAGAGACAATCGGAGCTTAACCGTAAGGTCCTCGAAAAAGTAAAGCAGTATGAGGACGAAACCGCCGAAAGACGTGAGGAACTTCGAAAAGCGAGAGAGGAGAAGTCCGCTCAGGCTTATGAGAAAGCTTTCGGAACGGTCGATCCTATCACCGAGATCGAGATCACCAACTACATCAGTGCAGACAAGAATGAAAAGATAAAGGTCAAAGCCGGAAAGTTCAGCGAATCTGTCAAAAGTGAATATGAGTTCTATGTAGGATATTCAAGGCTCAGAAATGTTGCGAAAAAGCAGGCGAAAATCGAAACTCCCGACAACACGTCCGAAGGAAAGAGATCGGAGTCCGTTTCTTCTTCGAAAGAAAAGGACGAGGGAAGATACGCTCAGTTTGAGGACGACAAGTTTGCGAAAAGCCGTGACAGACTCGACAGTATCTCAAAAAGACTTGACTACAGGGACAGCAAGTATCCCGATACGATCGAATACAGAAGCGTTGAGGACGCTCCCAAAGTCAGAAGCTATCTCCAGAAGGATTACAAGCAGGCAAAATTCCAATGGCATGTTTCGCTTGCTTTAACGATAGTGATGTTCCTTATCTCATGCTTCTCGAGCAAGTTTACCGTCGGAAGCGGAGAAGCAGCTCAGGCAGGATCGGAAAGAATTTTTGCCGTTATCAATTTTGCGATATTTGCGGGAATGCTTTATAACTGCCGGGATATTATAATCGGAGGACTTCTTCCTCTGAAAAAGTTTAGATCAAATTCCGATACGGGAACCGCAGCAGCGGCGGCGATCGCAGCGCTCCAGTCTATTTTTGCGATCTTCGCGCCTTCGTCTTTCCTCAGTCAGGGATTGAATATCTATACATTGCTTATTATGCTTACTCTTGCGGTGAATTCACTCGGAAGAAGCATAAACGCTCACAGAATACTCGCTAATTTCAGATTTGTGTCGGATTCGTCACAGAAATATACTGGTAAATTTTTCCACGATCAGAGAATGGTCGCTACGCTTCTCAGCGGAACAAGAAACGACAAGTCCGAGCTTGTTTTCCAAAAGAAAACAACCTTCCTCAAGCATTTCTTAAAGCTTTCTTATGCTCCGGATCCGGGTGAAGAGCTTGCGGATAAATTCTCTATTCCTACAATAATTTTCTCGGTGATAATTTCCGTGATCTGCGGATTTATCTCATCAAGCTTTTTTGACGCGCTCTCGGTTCTCTGCGTTATGCTTTGCGTGGCCGTTCCGGTCGCAGCAAAAACGTTGGGTGCGTTGCCGCTTTACAATCTTGCTAAAAATTCGCTTGCGAACCAGTCTATGGTGGTAGGCTATCAGGCTGTCGAGAACTTCTCAGAGAGTGCAGCGGTAATGTTGGACGCGAAGGAGCTTTATCCCGAGGGTTCGGTTCATCTTAACGGTATCAAGACCTTTGATTCAAGAAGGATCGACGATGCGATGCTCGCTGCAGCTTCCGTGATAATTACGGCAGGAGGCGCAATGGCAGGAATGTTCGACGGGATTATCCAAGGGGATAAACAGGAGAATCTTCCGACTGCCGAGGGTGTAATGTACGAAGACGGAAAGGGTCTTATCGGCTGGGTCAATAACGAGAGAATATTTATAGGAAACCGTAAACTTCTTCTCGCCCACGGAATTGAGCCTATGACGAAGGACTATGAAGCCGAACATAAAGAAGACGGCAACGAGATATTGTATCTTGCGTGTGCAGGCGAACTTGTAGCGATGTTTATAGTTGGTTACAGCGCTAACCGCAGAGTGGCGGACGCGCTCAGAAGAATGGAATCCAACGGAATGAGCCTTTTGATAAGGACTACAGACGTGAATATCACGGCGGAAAGGATCGCCGGAGATTTCGGAATTTCGCACAGAAGTATAAAAATTCTTGAACAGAAGAATTCGAATGTTATCCGAGACGAAATGATAGGCAAAGAAAAATCTTCTCCTGCGGTTATTGCCACGAAGGGCGGAGTGACATCTTTCGGACGCGCAGTCAGCGGATGCATTCAGACGAAGAGAAATATTTCTCTTTCGCTTGCGGTTCAGATTTTCGGAGTTTTGCTTGTGCTTCTTATTGTGACGCTTATTGTGCTTGTTACAGGAATACATCATGTGAAAGCCATTCCGATGTTCATGATACTGCTGTTCTGGATCATAGCGGTGCTTGTTGCGCCTAATATCGCTCAAAGGTTCAGATTTTAATCAAAACCAAGCCCCGTGTTTATTGACGGGATAAAAAACCGATTCGGAAAATTCGCGTTTTCCGAATCGGTTTTCTTTTGCTTTATTTTTCATAATTGCCCCCGATCTCTCATAGATTATTTATAGATGTTTTGGTGAAAACCAAAGAATAGCGTCAAAAAAATAAGGGTGGGATTACTGTGAGAGATAACGGCGCCTTAAGCGAAAGAAACCGAAAAAGATTTTTCCGCTTTGAGGTTTTCGGGGCAATTTTCGTTTCCTGTGCTGCGGTTATACTGCATTTTTTGTATGAATGGAGCGGAAAGGAATTTTGGGTCACACTTTTTTCTGCTGTGAATGAAAGTGTATGGGAGCATTTGAAAATATTTTCAATACCGTATGTTATTTGGGGCTTTGTGGAGCTGTGCTGTCTGAGAATTCCTTTTAAGAAATTTGTTTCGGCAAAAGTTCTTAGTCTGTACTTTATGCTGCTTTCCATTCCCGTTTTTTATTATACTTATACGGGTCTTACGGGAAAAAATATTGCGGCAGTTGATATAGCGAGCGGCTTTGTTTTTACTGTCCTTGCATTTGTAATATCCTACCGCTTGGTTACTAAAGCGCCGTGTATTGAAAGGTACTATAAAGTATCGCTGGTGCTTTTGGTGGTTTATTTCTTCATGATCGCGTATTTTACATACGTACCTCCAAAATCGGCGCTTTTCAGAGATCCGATAAGCGGTGAATATGGGATCCCGTTAAAAAATAACAGTAAGCTGTAAAGCTTGCTGTTATAGAAGTTATCCTTTTATTGGTTTGGTTGGTTATAGTTTGGCAATAACTCCGCCGAGCCGATCAGTCTGCCGGACGTGATTTTATACGTGTCTCTTTAAAATTCGCCATAATGGTTTTCCTGTCTTTGGCGGGTATCCAATATCCTTTTAAATAAAAAGCGAATACGAGCGCAGCGGAAAGTCCCCAACCGATAGGCCACGAGAGCCATATTCCGGTGACTCCCAGATGAGGTGAAAGAATGTAGGCGAGTACAACTCTGAGAAGCAGATCCGAAAAAGTTGACATAACAAAGAATCTCACTGCGGAAGCGCCTCTCATTATTCCATCCGAAGAAAGCTTTATCATTACAAGAAAATAAAAAGGCGCAACTATCATCAGAAATTCGCGTCCTGTCTGTAACGCAGCTGAGGTCGGCGCGTCGAGGAATAATCCTACCATAAAATTCCCCGCAAAAGTGTATGCCGCAACGAACGGGATCGCTATCACAGCTCCGATTTTTATCGCGGAACGAAAGCCTTGGCGAACTCTGTCGTAATTTCCGCTTCCGAGATTTTGAGCGGTGTAGTTAGAAACAGCATTTCCCGATGTGTTAAAAACGGTGACAGCGAATGTGTTGAGTTGGACCGCGACTCCGTAGCCTGCGATGACGGAGGACGAATCAAACCCGTTGACCAGACTCTGGATCATAAGATTTCCCACGGAAACGAAGCTTTGCTGCAAAATACTCGGAATTGCAATGGCGAGTATTTTTTTCAGGGTTGAAGAAGAAAGCAGCGGAGGGTTTTTGTCGGATTTTATTTTTTTCATTTCGAAAAGGATAGCGATAAGCGATAGAATTGAAGATGCTCCCTGAGCGATGAATGTCGCCCATGCGACTCCGGCTACTCCCCAATGAAAAACAGCAACAAAAACATAATCAAGGATAATATTTCCTACCGATGAAGCGATCAGAAAATAAAGCGGGGTTTTTGAGTTTCCGAGAGCATTGAACGCGCCGGTGCATATATTGTATAGATACAGAAATATGAAACCATAGATATAAATTCTCAGATATAGCGCAGAATCGTCAAAAATATTCATCGGTGTTTTTAGGAGTCTCAGCATTGGATCCGCGAAAAGAAGGCTTAATACCGAGAGAATTACGCTTGCCGAAAGAGCGAGTATGATAGATGTTGACACGGCAGTTTTGACTTCGTTATATTTTTTTCCGCCGTAAAGACCAGAAATGACAACGGAGCAGCCGATATTTGTTCCCAGCGCAAAAGCCATGATTATCATGGTGATGGGATACGAAGCACTGACTGCGGCAAGTGCGTCTTCACCGGCATATCTGCCTGCGATCAGTTTGTCCGCAATATTATATACTTGCTGAAAGGCAACGCTCAAAACCATCGGCAGAGCAAATTTAATGAGGGTTTTTGTTGGGTTTTCATGCGTCAGGTCAGTCATGTTCAACCACTCCGTTTCCTTTAAAATTCACGCAATATATATTACACCCGCAAATAAAAAAAGTCAACATTTTTAAGGAGACACTGATTAAATCTGGTGCCTATATTGCGCAGTCAGATTTTCAGGCAAATTTTTTTGAAAAATCCGCAGGAATACAGACGTATTTCAAGGATTTTGAGGAAAATTTGACGAAAAGATGCAAGCAAGATGGGTATCAAGTCCGTAGGACGTGATTTAATCAGTGGTTCCTTAATCAGCGGTTACTTTTAAAATCATTCAGGGGATGATCTTATGGTAGTTTCTATAATAGCAATATCATTAATTTTTGTTGTTCTGGTTAGCGGAGCGGTGTTTTTGAGAAAAAAAGACAAAAAGAAATATGGCGCGGGGTGCGCAGGCTGTCCTTACAGAAATAGCTGCAAGAAAGATGAAAAGGAAAAATAAAAAGTTATATCAAGCGGCACAACGGCATTTTTCACTGTCGTTTTCTTTCTGTCCGCTCACACTGTTTCACCTCATCGTTCGTTTTATTTGTTTTCTGTGACAAACAAATGTAAAAAGAACTTATGTTTGATTTTTGTACAGAGATGTGTTATACTATTATCAAGCGGAAATACTCGCTTGACATTACCCGAAAAGGCATTTCTTTAGGGCGTTATATGCGCTCCTTTGATAAAAATCTACTGCGCGTCTTCACAGCGCTCTCTGAGCTGTATTGCCTTAGGGCAACACAGCTCAAAGTACGCCTAACGGCTCAGCACCAAATCTGCTTGCATATTTTCCGTCATAGTACACAAAACTCCCTTGAAATACGTCAGTATTC
>CACYDE010000163.1 GCA_902773045.1 uncultured Ruminococcus sp.
TCGTTTTTAATTTTGCTTTCCTTATGTTTATCTTTAAAGATATCCTTCATTTTAAAATCCTCCCAATACAGAACTGTACAGTGAATCAAAAATTCACTGTACAGAATTCTTTCAAATAATTATTGTGTCGGCATTTTCATTGATCTGCCGTAATTTGCCATATATTTCTCAATGAAGCTTTCAAAAAAGCGGTCGTCAAGCGGAACATCGAATTTGTCCCCGGTTTCCATATTTTTGACCGACGCTTTGTTCGCCGTGATATCATCGTCGCCGATAACCATACTGAATTTAGCTCCGATCTTATCTGCATATTTCATCTGAGCGCGGAGTCCTCTGCCTACGATATCTCCTTCTGCGGTCAAAGAAGCTTCGCGAAGCTCTTTGATAAGCCTGAATGATTTCTTTTCGGCGTCTTCGCCCAAAGCAGCAATATAAAGGTCACAGCCCGATGGTTTCGGGATCTCTATTCCCTGAGCCTCCATCACCATCAGCAGTCTCTCGATCCCCATTGCAAATCCGAGCGAGGGAGTCGGCTGACCGCCAAGTTCCTCGATAAGACCGTCATAGCGTCCTCCGCCGCAAACTGTGCTTTGCGCACCGATGCAGTCTGTGACAAATTCAAAGACCGTATTGGTGTAATAGTCAAGACCTCTGACGATCGTCGGATTGACCGTATAATCAATATCCGCAATATCAAGAAAAGTTTTTACTTTTTCGAATTTTTCGGAACAGTCCGAACAGATATATTCCAGAACGGTCGGAGCTTTTTTTGCGACTTCGTGACAAGCTTCGTTCTTGCAGTCAAGAATTCTCATTGGGTTGCGTTCAAGTCTTGAAAGGCATGTAGGACAGAGAACGTCCCTGTGTTTTTCAAAATATCCCTTCAAAGCCGAAGTATAATCTTTGCGGCAGTTTTTGCAGCCGATAGAATTGATCTCAAGATTAATATTATTTATTCCCAGACGGTTGAAAATATTCGCAACGGCACAGATCATCTCCGCGTCCGACTTCGGATCCGGCGCGCCGTAGGTTTCCATTCCGAACTGGTGGAATTCGCGCTGTCTTCCTGCCTGCGCTTTTTCGTAGCGGTAGCAGGTCAAAAGGTAATAAACCTTTACCGGCAGACCGTCGTTGTAAAGCGCGTGTTCAAGATACGCTCTCGCCGCGCCTGCCGTTCCCTCGGGCCGCAAGGTGATGCTCTCGCCGCCCTTGGTGTCGAATGTGTACATTTCTTTCTGAACGACATCGGTCGTTTCGCCGACGCTTCTGTTAAAAAGGACGGTGTGTTCAAAAACGGGTGTGCGGATCTCTTTAAAGCCGAAGCTTTCGGCTTCCTTTTTCATAATGTCCTCCACGAACTGCCATTTGTAAACGTCGCGTGGAAGGATATCTTCCGCACCCTTGACTTTTTTCGTTAAAACTCCCATGCTTTTCTTTCCTCCAAAAACTTGTTTTCCTCAAAAACAAAACAGATAGATAACAAACTGAGAAATCATCAGCTGCGGCGCATAACTTCTCTCCAGTCAAGATCGCCTCTCTCGAGTCCGTGGATAAGAACCTCTGCGGTCGCGATGTTAGTCGCAACGGGGATATTGTGCATATCGCATATTCTCAGAAGATTCATATCATTCGGTTCGTGCGGCTTAGGGTTCAGCGGATCTCTGAAAAAGAGAAGCATATCCACTTCATCGCAGCCGATCTTTGCACTGATCTGCTGACCGCCTCCCTGAGAACCGCTCAGAAACTTAACGATTTTCAGACCTGTAGTTTCGGAAACTATTTTTCCGGTTGTACCTGTTGCGCAGAGGTTGTGTCTGCTTAATATTCCGCAATAGGCAATACAAAATTGTACCATCAACTCTTTCTTTGCATCGTGTGCTATCAACGCAATATTCATAACTATTTCCTCCCGATATATAGATTTTGATGTTAGACATAGTTTAATTATACATAAATTTATGTACATTTAATTACGAAAAAGATAATAATGCCGAAATTTTTAATTTTTTTATAATATCAACGGCATATTTTTTTCATTTGATAAGAAGAGGTTCGTTGTTTCCCTGTATCCTTGATGCTATACGTGCCATGGTTTTCATTCCGGGACATGTAAAATCTCCGTTTTTTCCGGATTGGATCGCAGCAGCCAGGGTATAATCTTCGGGAACGATTCCTATAAGCTGAAGGGTCGTTATATCGATAACCTCGTCAAGATCCCGGTAAAGCCCCATCCGGCGGAAAGTGTTTCGGTTGAAACGATTGATTACAAGACGAATATCTTCAATTCCGCAGTCACGAAGCTTCCCTGCGACGTTTCTTCCGCCTCTTATGCTTGTGGGTTCTGTGTTGACGACTACCAAAGCTTTGTTGGCGGGATAAGCCGCAGCTTCAAAACCGCTTCCCACCCCTGCCGGGGAATCAATTATAACGTAATCGAAAATATCCGAAACGCCGTTGACCAATTGCCCGAGCACCTGAGGCGCGATCTCGTCATAGGCATTCAGAGGCGCAGGCATAAGAAAAAGACCTTGTTTCTCGGGACACGGATAAACGGTGTTTTCGACGGTGCAGCTTCCGCTCACGGCGTCCGCAATATCGAAAACGAGATTCTGAGTGATCCCGAGCATGATGTCCAATCCGCGCATACCGCTGTCGCAGTCGATCAGCAAAACCCTGAAACCCCGGTTGGCAAGAACCGTTCCGAGTCCTACGGCAACGGTCGATTTTCCCGTGCCGCCTTTTCCCGATGCGATAACAATTATATCCTTCATTGCAACCCTTCTTTATCATTTACGAAAACAGTATAGTTACCATAATATCAAACTATCCAAATTCTCAGTATTTATTGTACCATAAATTTAACTATTCGTCAAAGAATTTTAGAAAATTTATGTACAAACTTCTCTTCAAATTAATAGTAAACTTGCCTATTTTCTGTATTTTTACTACACAGATAAGCGTATTTGATGTGTTTTTTACGTGTTTTCATTCAAAGATGAAATATGAAGATAGGTCTTTATTTATTCCTTAAGGCAAAACCGCACAGAGATCACATGACGAGGTTGCCTTAAGTGTCTTACCCGAGTGGTCAGGCATAATTTCAGAAGGTCTTTTGTGAAATATCTATAATAATATGATTTCATTTTTGTTTCTTTTAAATAATTAATTTTTCATTTTTTTGAAATGTTTCACAGTGAAATATAACAAGAAAATTATCTCAGATAAAACTTTTGTCATATTTAGCAATATGCTTTAAATGTTCGGATTTTTATGGTATAATAAGCCGTATGTAGATTAGTGTGGTGTATTATGTAATACTTGTCCGATAAAGTTTACCGTTATGTCAATTGTGTAATTCCATAGAAAAACTGCATTTTTCCATTCGGGCAGGTTTAATTTGCGGTGATTTTGTATTGTCGTTTGATGTCGATTTATGTCAGATCCAACCGCAGAACGGGGTTATTTGATTTATGAATGAACAGAAAAATAGAAACAACGATGTAATAGTCGGAAGGAATCCGGTTTCCGAAGCAGTGAGAAGCGGAAGAGCGATCGAATCCGTTTTGGTCGCACGGGGAAACAAAAGCGGCGCGGTTTCTGTGATCCTTGCCAAAGCCAAGGAAAAGGGGATCGTCATCAAAGAGGTCGATCCGAAAAAACTTGATTATATGAGCGGCGGCGCTGTTCATCAGGGAATAGCGGCGATCGCGGCGGTGAAGGATTATTCCACGGTTGAAGAAATTATCGAAACCGCGAAGATGAAAGAAGAAGACCCTTTCATTATAGTCCTTGATGAGCTTGAAGATCCTCACAATCTCGGCGCTGTGATACGGACAGCTGAGTGCGTTGGCGCGCACGGCGTCATAATTTCTCAGCGAAGAAGCGCAGGACTCACTTATTCTGCGGGAAAAGCCGCGGCAGGCGCTGTTGAATACGTCAAGGTCGCGCGGGTCGTTAATATTCCCAACACAATAGATAAACTCAAAGAACAGGGAATATGGGTCTACGGCGCAGATATGGACGGAACGTCATACACCGAAACCGACCTGACCGGTCCGGTTGCCATTGTTATAGGAAACGAGGGAAAAGGAATCGGTCCTTTGGTTCTGAAAAAATGTGACGGTGTGGTATCTCTTCCGATGAAAGGAAAGATAAATTCGCTCAACGCGTCCGTAGCCGCAGGAATACTTTCCTACGAGGTGTTAAGGCAGCGAGCGCTGAAACGATAAAATTCAGGTGTTGTTTGAAGAGGGAAATATCTTTTTGGTTTTCAAACATCTAACGGCATAGATTTATATTTATATTTGCATAATAATCTGAAAGGGGTGAAATGTGTGTCTGATCGTGACGATATTGATGTAATGGATAAGGCAAGTTCTGCAAAATCCAAGTCCGAGGCTTCTTCAGCGCAGGACAATACAAATTCAAATAATAAGTTTAATCAAGCAATACGTCAAAATCCCCTTACACACTTAGGCGAAAAATCGGAAAAGCCCGGCTTTTTCGAAAAATTGAAACGAGTTTTTTCAACCGAAGAAACTTTGAGCGAGGATATAGATGATTCCGAAGAAGCGTCAGCCGACGGACTTGTTGATGATGACGGTTTTCTCGGGAATCTTTTGGGCAGGTTCAGACGTGAGAAAGATACGCCCGAAAATACAGATGATGATTTAGTTAAATCCGATGAGTTGACCGTCAAAGACGGCGTAGGGAAAAATGTCTCGGCGACCGAGGAATCTTCGGAGGAAAAGCCTGAAGAGATCTTTGACCCCGAAGAGGAAGAAGAATTTAAAATGATAAGTGCTTTCCTCGAGGGCGAAGAATATATTCCTCCGGAAAGTAAGCCCGAAGAATCGAAAATAAAAACGGAAACCGAAAATAAATCCGAAGAGCCGGAAGCAAAAACGGAA
>CACYDE010000164.1 GCA_902773045.1 uncultured Ruminococcus sp.
TCAAGGTGTTTTTGTGTACTATGACGGAAAAAGATCAAGCAGATTCGGTGCAAAGTCGTTAGACGGTCTTTGTGCGGTGTTGCCTTAAATTTATATGTTCGCAAAATAATTTTAATGACAGCCGACTAAAAAGATCACGCGGCGATCACCTTCACAAAAGGTTGACAAAAACCACGAAAAAATGATACGATTTAAAAAGATATATAAATTCCGGAAAGGAGATCGTTTTAAATGAAGAAATTATTTTCGGCTTTGATATGCCTTTCGCTAATTCTCGGCGCTTTAGCTCTCGATGATTATCACTTCGGTGCAGGAGCAGAAGAATACGAATCGGAAAATTCCGATGTTTTCTCTTCGAACTCCGCTATACATTTCACAGCACAGCGTGGAGACGACATTGAGCTGTCTCTTTACATCAAAGACTCAAAAGCCGTTTCGGGAATTCACTGTTCCTTTGTTTACGAAGAAAAAGCCATTGAATTCGGCAATATCAAAACATATATAGGAACGGGAAATTACACTGCTCCGGAAAACGGAATTGTGAGCTGGAACACTCTTATGCCTGTCAGCGGCACGGATTTTGACGATCCCGGGCTTGTCTGTTCTCTGACTTTCACCGCCTTGAAAGATATCTCTTCGGAAGAAAATACGCTTTCATATAATATTGAAGAATTCTTCGACACAGATCTTCTGGATCTGGATCAGTCAAAAGCGGAAATAGTTTCAAACGTGATCCACAGAAATCTTCTGTGGGGCGACGCCGACGGAGACGAAGAGATCACCGCCGATGACGCAATGGAAATTTTAAGATACTCAGTGGGTCTGAGTAAACTCGGTTCGATCCGCGCAGACCTGACCGACGTAAACGGCGACGATTCGGTTGACGCATTGGACGCAGTGAACGTTCTGAGATATTCGATAGGGATTAATGACGGATTTGAGATCGGAAAAACTTTTCCGATTTGAATCCGCAATAAAAATTTCTTTTGCAATATACATAAATATATGTTAAAATTAATATGGTGAGTATCAGCGAAAGGTGAAAGGCAATGAGTTTAGAAAATGTTCTCGGAAAAACAGAAGTCTGCAAACAGCTTTCGGGGCTGATCGCGTCCGAACGTCTTCCGCATGCCATTGTCTTTGAAAGTCCGAACAGCGAGCTTGCCGAAAAAGCAGCCAAGGAAATCGCCAAAGCGTGCGTTTGCTCCGGCAAAGGGATCCGCCCATGCGGAATTTGTCCTGACTGCGTCAAAGCCGAAAAGGATATTCACCCCGATATTTACAAAGTAAAAATAACGGATAAAAAACAAGCTGTCGGCGTAGGAGAGATCCGCAGCATGATCGGCGAATGTTACATCAAGCCAAACGAAGCCGGCTGCAAAGTGTTCCTTATCTTCGACAAAATGACGATAGAAGCTCAGAACGCACTCCTGAAAATTCTCGAAGAGCCGCCTCGGGGTGTTTTCTTCATTCTGACAGCGGAATCTTCCGCGGCGCTGCTGCAAACGATATTATCACGCTCAACGGTTTTCAAATTGGGAACGGACGCTCTCTCACGTTCGGGAAAAAACGATCACGAGGTTGAAGAAGCTGCGGCGGCGATCGCAAAGGCTATCCCGAAGAACATCGAGCTGCCCCTTCTCATAGCCATGGGAAAGCTCACCGACGGAAAGGAATTTGCAAGAAATGTTCTCGGAAGACTTGCGGAAATTCTGAGCATGGCTCTTGAAGACAAATATTTCCGGGACGATAACATTCCGGAATATATTTCCGAACTTTCGAGGACACTCAAAAAAAGGTCTATCGTAAAGCTCATTGATGTGATCTCGGAAGCGCAGGAAATGATAACACACAACTGCAACATGAATCTGCTTGCGACGTGGCTTTGCGCTAATATCCGTCAGAGCCGCCACGAAAGCTGACATCAAAATCTGCGGCTTTGCCGTTTATATATAAAGGAGGACTCTATGGCAGAAGTTATCGGAGTTAGATTCAAGGAGGTCGGAAAGGTCTACTATTTCGATCCGGAAAAAAGAAAGCTTAACATCGGCGACAAAGTCATCGTTGAAACTGCGAGAGGCGTTGAATGCGGAACTGTCGCTATAAAAAATAAAACAGTAAACGATGAAAACATCGTTCACCCTCTCAAAAAAATAATCAGAAAAGCTTCCGAGGAAGATCTCAAACACATTGAAGACAATAAGAAAAAGCAAAAAAAGGCTTTTTCAATATGTACGAAAAAAATCGCGGAACACGGTCTTCAAATGAAGCTCGTTGATGTGGAATACACATTCGACAACAATAAAATACTGTTCTATTTCACATCGGACGGAAGAGTTGATTTTCGTGCGCTCGTCAAGGAACTTGCGTCCATTTTCCGCACCAGGATCGAGCTTCGTCAGATCGGAGTGAGAGACGAAGCGAAAATGCTCGGCGGAATCGGAGTCTGCGGCAGACCCCTGTGCTGCAATTCCTACCTCGGTGAATTTCAGCCCGTTTCAATAAAAATGGCAAAAGAACAGGGACTGTCCCTGAGTCCAGTCAAGATATCGGGAACATGCGGCAGACTGATGTGCTGTTTGAAATATGAACAGGACGCCTACACCGAGCTTCTCAAATCTATCCCCAAGGTCGGCGCGATAGTGGGAACTCCCAACGGAGACGGAGTTGTGATCGAAGCGAACCCGATCAGCAAGATCCTCAAAGTTAAACTGAACAAATCGCCCGACGCCGCTCCGGCGACCTTCAAAAGCTCCGAGGTAAAACTCATCAAGGACGCTCAGATCAAGGTTGACAAAAAAGAACTCGAAGCGCTTAAAAAGCTTGAATGACGGATAGTTTCCTTTTTAATAAGTCACCGCTAACTGTTTGTAAATAATCTATTAATTACACAACTAATCACTTCAAGTCCCTTGAATTTTTGGTGTATTTGTGGTAGAATTAATATGAAATTATTAAAGACATCGGAAGTTGGTGTCTAAAAAAGGAGATCTGTAATATGGCTTATAAAATCAGTGAAGACTGCATCTCTTGCGGAACATGTGCTGCCGAATGTCCCGTTGAGGCGATCGCAGAAGGAACAAATCAGTATGAGATCAATGCGGACGTATGTATTTCCTGCGGTAACTGCGCGAATGTCTGTCCCGTAGGCGCTCCGTCGGAAGATTGATCCGATCAAGAAAACAACAAAAATGTTTTGAACCCCACAGATGTGGGGTTCTTTTCTTTACAAAGTTTTTTATATTTATAGTTTTCCACATTCCGGTTAAAACATGAGGAAAACTCCGGGATTTTTTCTGGTGCCGGTGCGGCAAAAAAACGTGCGCAAACTTTAGGGCTTGTTTAAAAATAGCAAAGTGACCGGATATTTCGCTAGGACGAGGTAATTTCAAGGAAGAAAGCGGAGGAATACTGACGTATTCCGAGCAGTTTTGACGATGCAGATCACCAGCATTAGTAGAAACAGACAGTTGCTTTGATTTTTGAAACAGCCCATAGTGTCAACACATCTTAATCAAACCGACAAATTCGATTTCGCGGGATCATTGGTTCAAAATAAGCCGAGCGGCAAGGCGGCTGCCTTTGATAAGCTCTTCCACCTTTGTATATTCCCTGACGGAATGAACATTGTACATTCCGCAGGATATCACTGCACCGGAAATACCGTTTTTTACAAAATTATGGTTGTCGCTCCCTCCGAAGGTCGAGGTCAAACGAGGCTCGATCCCGATGTCACGGCAGGCTTTTTTGAATTTTGCGATCACATCGGAATCCTCCGCGATCCGATATGCTGTGATCTCGGTCGTTGTATCCATGAATACCTCCGCGCCGAATATCTGAGCCGATCTCTCAAATTCGGATTTCAGAAGTTCTATCTGTGCCTCTGCCCTTTCATGGCTGTAGCTTCTGACCTCTCCGGTAACGGTGCAGACTTCCGCAACGATATTTCTTGCAGTTCCGCCCGAAATCGTACCGACATTAAAGGTCGTATCCTCGTCGATCCTGCCCTGATCCAAACGTGAGATAGCCGCAGACGCGGCCGCCAGTGCATTTATCCCGTTTTCAGGCGCAAAACCGGCGTGAGCTGCTTTTCCTCTGACAGTCAGCGTGAAAGAGATCAAAGACGGTGCGCGGAAGGCGGCTGCGCCCACGTCTCCGCTCATATCAAAAACATAAGCAAGCTTTGATCGGATCCTGCCGAAATCAAATCTGTTTGTTCCTTTGAGATACACCTCTTCGCCGATCGGAAAAAGCACCTCGATATCTCCGTGTTCTTCTCCCGATTCGATGACCGCGCGAACACCTTCAAGTATTTCAACCACTCCGGCAATATCGTCCGCACCCAAAACAGTCGCACCGCTGCTTGTGACGGTACCGTCGTCACGGAGGATCGCCTTCTTACCGCAACCGGGAGATACGGTGTCCATGTGCGCCGAAAGAAGGATCGGCTGTTTATCTGCGGAACCTTTGAGAAGACCGTAAATATTTCCGGCATTTCCTCCGTAGAAATCCCCTGCGTTATCCTCGGTGACCGAAAAGCCAAGCTCTCTCAGCTTAGCAGTGATCTCATCGGCGATCCCGCGCTCGCCGAAGCTTTCGGAATCTATTGAAACAAGATCCGTAAACTCTTTGATGATCCTGTTTTCGTTCACATTTACATTCATTTCAGCCGTCTCCTTCCGGGTCACGTTTTCAGTATTTGAATTTTATCACGTTCTTTTAACTCAAACTTCCCATACATAAAATTATAATGCTGCAGATTCCATTGTGGGTTGTCGATGTAAAGAATAGTTTTCGCTGTCGAATCTGAGATTGTTCTTCGGTCAAAGCTATTGTCGTCACCCATACCCCCAGACCCCCTTTCCCTCAAGGAAAAGGGAGCTATCGGGATAGAGGGATTCGCCCTCTATCCCATCGGGGCTATCGCCCCGAATCCATGCAATCGGTTACTCGAAACTCTGTTTAAATTTCTAAAAACATAGTTTCGATAAGTAAAGATGAGTGATTAATATGTGGGAAATTTGAGGTTTTAATATTTCCATTTTATCACTTTCTTTTGCAGCAAGTCAATCAGAACATTGAGAACGGTTATTATTACTGCGATATAGATAATTCCGGCGATAACCCTGGTGTAATCGGCATAGTCGGAAAATTTCTTCACAAAGTAGCCGAGTCCGGCGCTTGCTCCGAGCATTTCCGCACCCGTCAGACACAGCATTGCCGATGTAAAAGAAAAAGACAGCCTTGCGATCACTTCGGGCAGAGAATAAGGAAGTATAACCTTGAAAAGCATGGTCGGAAGATCAACCTTCATCACCCTTGCGGAATCTATGATCTTCTCGTCAACGCTGCCGACTCTTGCGATCATCGCCATAAAAGTAGGCCAGAACACTGCGGAAAAAATCACGAACACACTTGCCGCACGAAAAGTCGGCATAACAGCCACCACGTAGGGTGTATAGACAAGCGGAGGTATGGTGCTGATGACCTTTGTAACAGGAAGAAATATTTCACGAAGTCTCTGAACATATCCTACCAGCAAACCTCCGATGATCCCGAAAAACAACGCCAGCCCCATTCCCTGAAGAAGGATACTCATGGAAGCCAGCAGTCCCTCAAACATATCCGCTCTGTTGACATAAAAAATGTTGAAAACATTTTCCGGCGGCGGAACAAGAACCGGGTGGGCGAGCCCGGACAGATTGAACAGCTCCCATGCAAGCAGAAACGCATAGATCAAAGATACAATATCCGCAGTGCTTTTCTTCTTTCCCTTGAAATACACGATCAGAAAGATCAGTTCGATCGCCGCCGCAGCCGTCAGAAACGCTGCCGGAGACTGAACGTTTCCCGGTTTCGGAGCTGTCAATATTACCGCCGCAAGCGAAGCAAACAGGACGTTTGCCGTGACCGCGCCAAACGGAATATGCAGTGTGCGTTTTGCAGACGCATTGACCGCGTCGGATAAAACCGCATTCTTCTCTGTCAAAACATATTCAGCCATTACAATACAACCTCCTCACCGCCGATATTATCAGCCACATTCTGATAGAACAGTTTCATCAGCTTTCCGTGCAGCTCGTTATATTTCGGATCTCCAACGAGTGAAGCTCTCGTTCTCGGCTTTTGGATCTCAACGGTAATATCGGCTTTTACCCTCTTATCGTCAATGTATATGATCCTGTCGGCAAGCAATATCGCCTCGTCGATGTCATGCGTGACGAACAGCACCGTCTTTTTCTCCTCTGCCGCAAGCATGGCGATAAGCTCCTGAAGTTCGGTTCGATTTTTCGGGTCGATCGCACCGAACGGCTCGTCCATCAGGAATATCTCCGCATTCGCGGCAAGGACACGTGCTATTGCTACGCGCTGTTTCATGCCGCCCGAAAGCTGAGACGGATATTTGTCGTAGGAATCCGACAACCCAACCTTATCAAGATATTCGTGAGCGATCGCACTAAGCTCCTTTCGTTTTCCGGATATACCGCTGCGCTTCATGGCGAATACAATATTACCGGTTGCCGAAAGCCACGGAAACAGTGAGTAATGCTGAAAAACTACTCCCCTGTCGGTTCCCGGAGAAGTAACTTCTTCACCGTTGATAAGAACTTCGCCGCGGGTCGGTTTGTTCAGCCCCTCCAAAACGCTCAGCAGCGAGCTTTTTCCGCAGCCCGAGGGGCCTATAACGCAGACAAACTCGCCCTGCTCCACAGCCATATTTACACCGTCGAGCGCGGTAAAGCCGCCGTTTGCGTCCGTATATTCAAGAGTAAGATCCTTTATTTCGATATGCGGCACGATAAGCCCCCCTTTTTTCGCTCGATCACCGTTTACAGAAGATCCGAGAAAAACTTATCGTCGGGATTCTCCTTGATAAGCTCATTCAGAGCCTCTTTATAAACCTCGTCCGAAACATGATCCTTGATGTCGATATTACCCGTGAAGTATCCTGCGTCCACAAGTGAATCATAGTAATCGGCAACGCCGTCAACATTCGGGTCGATCGTCATGATCGTTCTGTTTTCAAAAAGATATGTTCTCACATAATCCTCTTCCTGATCCGAATATTCCGCAAGATAGCTTACGATCTCGTCCCTGTTTGCTTCGTCGTTATAATATTCAAGCGCTCTGAGATTTGCGCGTGTAAATTTCACAAACTCATCATGCTTTGAGTTAAGGGTATCTCTGGACGTGACCTGACGGCAGCAAACATAAAGCGGCTCCAGTTCTCCGACTTCATAAACAGTGCTGACCGAATCGGAGTATTTCGTCGCGAATTCCGCAGGCAGGAAACCGAGATCGGCCTCGCCCTTCTTGACTGCTTCCGCAACATTCACCTGAGAATCCACTTCGATCACCTCGATCGAGTCCACGTCAACTCCCTGCTTCTGCAAATATCCTCTCGAAACGACCCAAGCGGTATCTGCTCTGACGGTAGCGATTTTCAGTCCTTCATATTTTTTTACGTCTTTATATTCTTCGACCTTGTCGGGCTGCGAGATGATCGCGCCGCCCTCGGCAGCCGTTCCCGAAAAGATCACGAGATCGGATCCGTTGGCGATAAAATTGAGATCGGGAACGATGCCTGTTCCCCAGACGTCCAGTTCGTCCTTGCTGAGACTGATCGACGTGAGAGCTGCCGTTGCGTCTGCAACCTCCACCAATTCCACATCAACGCCTTCTTCATCATAATATCCGAGGTGATCCGCAAGCAAAACAACAGCCGTTCTGATAGTACCGGGCGTAACTCCGAACTTGATCGTCTGTCCTTCCTCTTTCTTCTCGGGGCTGTCGGCAGTCGCAGCCTGCGACGAGATTGTCTGTTCCGATGTATTCTCCTCACTCTGCGCCGACTGACCGCAGCCTGCCAAGGCTGACGTTAAGATCGCCGCCGAAAGTACAACACCAATAAGTTTCTTAAAACCTTTCATAATTCTTTTCTCCTTTTCTTTAGGCAATATAGCCGATTGTAAAAACAAAAATCATTTGTTTATGCGGTTTTTAATACTAATTTCTAATTAAAACCTTTAAAAGATTTTCGAGGATGATTTTTGCAAGACAAGGAAAAAGCCGCAGGAATACTGACGTATTTCAAGGCTGATGACGAAGTATTGCGGAAATCAGACCGAAAAGATTTAAAGCGTTTTATTAGAA
>CACYDE010000165.1 GCA_902773045.1 uncultured Ruminococcus sp.
ACTGGCGTATGTCGAGGACGACAACGCAGCTATGCGCTTACCGGGGCGTCGAACTTGTCTGGATATTTGTTTGGTTTGCTATAATAACAATTTTTAGAGGTAAGGTAAATCAGGATTTGTCGCCAAGCGGCGCCAAATTCCGATTTATAACAAAATTACTATCGGTCGGGTGCGTGATGTTCTGTTCATCAAAAACTTTCTTTACGTTTTGCCTGTCGGTGCGTTCTGACCGGATCCTTTTTTCGCCATCAATTCTCTTTGAGCCTGAGGAAGTCTGAGATATTTAGGCATAAGCTGTGCAGCAGAAATACTTTTTCCCTCACCGAAGAGCTTTCCGGCAAGAAATGCAGTTGATGAGGCTCTCTGAAACCTGACGTTTTCATCGGCAAGAAAAATATTTTCATGCTGCCGGGAAAGCTTCTCATAGCATAGAACAGCCCCGTCCCCTACAAGAACTATCCGTTTCGACTGATCTTTTAAGTCTTCGGAGAGTTCGTCTATACTCAAAGCACGATCTTCACACAATCGTTTCGGCTCGTTCTCCGAAACGTCGAAAAGCGCGTTGTAGACCTGATTGCATCTTGCGTCCATCACCGCGCAGACAACGGTATTTTCCGCACTGAAATTATACGCCATGGATTCAAGAACGGAAACCCCGACGCATGGTTTTTCAAGGGCGAAAGCGATCCCCTTCACAGCAGCGATCCCAATTCTCAAACCCGTAAAAGACCCCGGACCGCTGTTCACCGCAAAACAATCAATTTCCGAAGGCTCAATTCGTACACTCTTAAAAAGCAGATCAATCATAGGCATCAGCGTTTCGCTGTGAGTCAGCATCGTATTGATGAAAAATTCACCTTTGATGACGCCGTCCTCAACAAGTGCGGCCGAAGCTGATTTCGCAGAAGTATCCACCGCAAAAACTTTCATATTTCCAGACCCTCTATCTCAAATATTCTTTCCGTTTCCGTTTCACCTTTTGAAATTGTAATTCTGACCGTATCTTCGGGAAGAGCATTTTCTATATTTTCACTCCACTCAACGATCACAACTCCCGTTTCAAGATAATCAAAAAAACCGGTGGAATAAAGATCGTCCCAGCTCCCAACTCTATACATATCGAAATGATATATAGTGAACTTTGCTCTGTACTCATTGACGATCGCGAAAGTAGGACTCGAAACATCATCCTCCGATTCGAGAGCTTCTGCGATAGCGCGAGTGAGGGTTGTTTTTCCCATTCCCAAACCACCGAAATAAGCTATGACCTCTGTCCCATTTAATTTTTGGGCAATTCTCTTTCCGAGTTTCTCGGTTTCATCAACATCACAACATCTGAAAACAGCCATAAGCAACTCCAATCATCAAGAAAAGCGAAGCCGACAAATCACAGCTTAAAAATGCTTTTCTTAGTCAAAAAGCCAAGGCGCACAAACACGCCGACATTACCAAAAAATTATATCATATTTTCCCGAATATTACAAGACGGTTAAACGAATTTTCATCGCAGCGACATTACCGTATATCGTATAACGTCGGACGCCGTCACTGCTCATCTCCCTCATTTCGGGGTTCGTCATATCTGTCGAGAAAAGAGTATTCCCTGCCGCCCGTTTTATATCCTACCATTGTATCAAGATGAACGGCATGGATACTGTTGAAAATACATTTGTCAATATTGGGATTTGTTTTTTTCAGAGTTCTGATAAGTTCCTTTATCTCCTGACGTTTCGAAGAGGTGCTGTAATCTTCTTTTGAACACATTTCCGTAAATTTGCAGGCACACTGAATAAAACTCAAACCGTTATATCTTGCCCATGCAATAATATCTTTCTCATGTATACAATACATCGGTCGGATAAGCTCCATTCCTTCAAAATTGGTGCTGTGAAGCTTAGGCGGCATAGATTGAAGCTGTGAACCGTAAAACATTCCGATAAGAGTTGTTTCTATCACATCATCAAAATGATGACCGAGAGCGATCTTGTTGCATCCGATCGATCTTGCATAGCTGTAAAGGTGGCCTCTTCGCATTCTTGCGCACAGATAGCAGGGAGAGTGATCCGTTTTGTTTGCAACACTGAAAATATCCGTCTCAAAAATTTCTATCGGAATATGAAGAAGTTTTGCGTTTTCCTCGATTTTCTTTCGGTTGACTTCGTTATATCCGGGATCCATAACAATAAATTTCACTTCAAAGGGAACGTCACTGTATTTATTAAGTTCCTGAAGAAGCTTCGCCATCAGCATGGAATCCTTTCCTCCGGAGATACAGACGGCGATCCGATCGTTTTCCTTTATTAGTTCATATCTTTTTACCGCAAGAATAAAAGGATTCCAGATTTCTTTTCGGTATTTTTTCTTTATACTCCGTTCAACAAGCTGATGTTTTTCCAGTTCTCTTGGCATATTTAATACTTCCTTATTTTTTGATTTGGCGCCGAGCGCCGCCGGGCTATACGTGGTCGCCGAGCGCCGACGGGCGATACGCGAAGATAGTTTTCGGGATACAAGACTTCACGAACCCGACCGATAGTGTTTTTGTCCATAAATCGCTATTCGTTGCCAAGCGGCGACGGGCTATACGTGAAGATAGTTTCCGGGATACAAGACTTCACGAACCCGACCGATAGTGTTTTTGTTCATAAATCGGCACTTTCCGCAGCCTTACTTCCTTGAATAATATTTCTCTCGCGGAGAGTTTTGTTCAGGGTGTTAAGAACAAGCTTTTTGTTTCCGCTCCATTGGGGTTCAATGAGAATCTTTTTATCCCCGTCGCCCGTAAGCCTGTGAATAACGATATTGCCCGGAATTATTTCAAGAGATTTACAGACAATATCTATATATTCCTCCATGCTCAATGTTTTAAACATTCCTTTTTTGTAATCCTCTGCAAGATCCGTATTTTTAAGAACATGAAGAAGCTGGAGCTTTATTCCGTCCGTCCCCGACCGTGAAACAAACCGAACCGTTTCGAGCATCATTTCTTCGGATTCGCCAGGCAGACCGAGGATCACATGAGTGACGACCTCGATACCTGCAGCTTTGAGCGACGCGACAGCTTTCTCGTAAACCTCAAGGTCATAACATCTTCTTATGTATTGCGCCGTCCGGGGGTGGATCGTCTGAAGTCCCAGCTCGACCCAAACCGGTTTTCTTTCGTTAAGCTCTTTCAAAAGCTCCAGAACATTATCCGGAAGACAGTCCGGACGGGTCGCAACCGAAATGGCGGCTATGTCGGGATGATCTGCCGCCTCTGTAAATATTTTTCTCAGATAATCTATCGGCGCGTATGTATTTGTAAAGGACTGAAAATATGCAATATACTTTCCTTCCTTTATTTTTTTACCGACTTTCAGCTTCGCAAGCTCGATCTGCCGTGAGATCCCCAAAGAACGGCTCTGTGAAAATTCGCCCGATCCGCCTTCACTGCAAAAAATACATCCCCTGCGGTCAAGCGTTCCGTCGCGATTCGGACATGTGAAGCCTCCGCTGAGAGAAAGTTTATAGACCTTGCAGCCGAATTTTTTTCGAAGATATTCATTGAGTGAATAAAAATGACCGTTCATATATTCGGACATTTCTGTTTTCCCTCCGTTTTAAAAAAATATTTGCCGATCATAAAAAATGTTAACGCGGTTTGAAAAATCGACCATATTTCAATTTTTCTCAGAAATTTTACGATCGTCCAAAAAAAGTCTAAAAAAATTATATCAGAATACTTGACTAATTTCAAGAAATCAAGTATAATATCTTTGTTGCTTTTCGGAAGCATTAAACGGAAGCGTATCGAAGTGGTCATAACGGGCCTGACTCGAAATCAGGTAGTCCTCACGGGCTCGAGGGTTCGAATCCCTCCGCTTCCGC
>CACYDE010000166.1 GCA_902773045.1 uncultured Ruminococcus sp.
AAAAAATAAATATCCCATTAACTCTATTACTGTTTTTTTAATTAACTGAGAAAACGTAAACGTTTTCTCGTTAAGTTGATGACATTGAGGGAAAGGGGGGTGGGGGTATGGGTGACGACAATAGCTTTGATTGAAGAATAAGCTCGGATCGACAGGGAACATGCTTAAGTTGTAGACAGTGATTTTGAATGAGCAATATCGTTAAGGGCTTTGCCCTTAATAACCCACGAGGGCGCTGCCCTCGATTCGCAAACTTTCGAAAAAGTTCGATCAAAACTTTAATATGTGATTTTTAATTTGTGTATAGTTATTATGAAAAAAAACTATCGGTCGGGTGCGTGAAGTAAAACCCATCAAAAATAATCTTCACGTTTGCCCGCCGCCGCTTGGCGGCAATTCTGAAATATGGGAGGGCATTTGAAAATGGCTTTATCTCAGGAAAATGCTCCGATCTATGAAGCGCTTGTCGAATTCGGAAAAAAACGTGTTGTTCCGTTCGATGTTCCGGGGCATAAAAGGGGAAGAGGAAATCCCGAGCTTTCTCAGTTCCTCGGTGAAAAATGCGTTGGGATAGACGTGAATTCAATGAAACCGCTTGACTATCTCTGTCACCCGGTCTCTGTCATCAGAGACGCGGAAGTTCTCGCGGCCGAGGCGTTCGGCGCGGCTCATGCGTTTTTGATGGTCGGAGGAACGACGTCGGCAGTTCAGGCTATGGTTCTTTCAAGCGTGAAGAGAGGAGAGAAAATTATTCTCCCCCGAAATGTTCACAAAAGCGTTATGGGAGCGATGGTTCTCTGCGGAGCGGTTCCGGTTTATGTCGATCCTCTTTGTGACGAACGTCTGGGGATACCGCTGGGAATGAGAGTTTCTGACGTTGAAAGAGTGATGAGGGAGAACCCCGACGCAAAAGCGATAATTGTGAACAATCCGACATACTACGGAATTTGTTCCGATCTTAAAGCGATCGTGGAGCTTGCTCATAAACACAATATGCTTTGTCTGGTTGACGAAGCTCACGGAACGCATTTTTATTTCGGCGATGATATGCCGATCTCGGCAATGGCTGCGGGAGCTGATATGGCTGCCGCTTCAATGCACAAATCGGGAGGAAGTCTGACTCAGAGTTCCTTCCTTCTTATCGGACCCAAGATGTCGGAAGGTCACGTAAGACAGATCATCAACCTCACTCAGACGACGAGCGGTTCGTATCTTCTTCTTTCGAGTCTGGATATCTCCCGAAGAAATCTTGCCCTTCGAGGAAAAGAAATTTACGGAAGAGTTGCCGGTATGGCTCAGTACGCGCGTGATGAGATCAACACCATCGGCGGATACTACGCATTTTCAAAGGAGCTTATCAACGGAGAAAGCGTTTTTGATTTTGACGTTACAAAACTTTCCGTTAATACGCTTGATATAGGACTTGCGGGGATCGAGGTCTACAGTCTTTTGCGTGACGAATATGACATTCAGATCGAATTCGGCGATCTCGGGAATTTTCTCGCATATATTTCCGTGGGCGACCGTCCGCGCGAGATCGAACGTCTGGTCAGCGCGCTTTCGGAGATCAGAAGACGTTACGGAAAAAGCGGCGGCGGCATGATGCACCAGGAGTACATTGAACCGAAAGTCGAAGCTACGCCGCAGGAGGCGTTCTACGCCAGGAAGGCGTCTCTCCCGATAGGGGAAACGAAAGGAAAAGTATGCAGCGAATTTGTGATGTGCTATCCTCCGGGAATTCCGATCCTTGCCCCCGGTGAGCTGATAACGAGCGAAATACTCGATTATATAAAGTATGCGAAAGAGAAGGGCTGCAGCCTTACGGGACCCGAAGACCCGGAAGTCGAGAGGCTGAATGTACTCGTTTAACGCTGAATATTAAAGGTTTAACATTAAAATATTATGAGGTAAACAATAATGGAATTTTGGTTTTCCGAAAATCACACCCCGAATGTACAGATCTCCATCAGAGTCGATAAACAGCTGTACAGCGGAAAAAGTGAATTTCAAAGGATAGATGTTTTTGATTCGCCGGAGTTCGGAAGATTTCTGACTCTGGACGGATATATGATGCTGACGGAAAAAGACGAGTTTATATATCACGAGATGATAACTCATGTCCCGATGGCTGTTCACCCAAATGTGAAAAAGGTTCTTGTTATCGGCGCGGGTGACGGCGGAGTTGTGAGAGAGTTGGTGCGTTATCCCGAGATCGAAAAGATAGACATGGTGGAGATCGACCCTTTGGTAGTTGAAGTGTGCAAAAAGTATCTTCCTCAGACGGCGTGCCGTTTTGACGATCCCCGTCTTACGATCCACTATGAAGACGGTCTGAGATTTGTTCGATTCAAAGAAAACGAATACGACCTGATAATCGTCGATTCGACCGACCCGTTCGGTCCGGGAGAGGGACTTTTTACGAAGGAATTTTACGGCAACTGCTTCAAGGCTCTTAAAGATGACGGTATTCTTATCAATCAGCATGAAAGTCCGTTTTATTCCGAGGACGCGGCGGCGTGTCAGCGTGCGCATAAAAATATTGTTGAAACGTTTCCTCTCGCAAAAGTCTATCAGGCGCATATTCCGACTTATCCGTCGGGACATTGGCTGTTCGGATTTGCTTCGAAGAAATATCACCCGTTGAAGGATCTCAATGAAACGCGCTGGAATATGAGGTCGCTGACCTGCCGTTATTATACGACCACGCTTCATAAGGGCGCTTTTTATATTCCTGCTTATGTGGAGGCTTTGCTGAAAAATGTTGAGTAAAAATGTAGAAACGTTTATCTCTTGTGACTGTGATTACAAAGACGCCGAAACCGTAATTTTCGGCGCTCCGTTCGATTCGACCACGTCATTCAGACCGGGAACACGCTTCGGTCCCCCTGCGGTCAGAAGCGAGTCTTACGGGATCGAAACTTACAGTCCCTATCAGAACAGAGATCTTGAAGATAAAAATATTATGGACAGCGGCGACATTGAGCTTTGTATCGGAGATACGGAAACTGTCCTGGATCAGATCGAAGAAAGAACGCGAACCATTCTGAGCGACGGAAAGCGTCCGCTTATGATCGGAGGAGAGCATCTTGTGACGCTGGGAGCGTTCCGCGCTGTGGCAGAAAAATATCCCGATGTTCACATTATTCATTTTGACGCTCACGCAGATCTGAGAGAAGATTACTTGGGAGTAAAAAATTCCCATGCGTGCGTTCTGAGAAGGTGTTGGGATATAGTCGGCGACGACAGGATCCATCAATTCGGAATACGTTCGGGCGAGCGTGCGGAATTCGAATTTGCAAAAACGCATACAGATATGCACCCGTTCGGTCTGGAAGATGTTCCGTCGGTCGTGAAAGAGCTTTCTCTTTCCAAAAAGCCTGTTTATTTCACGCTGGATATGGACGTTCTCGATCCTTCTGTTTTCCCGGGAACGGGAACACCCGAAGCCGGAGGAGTAATGTTTGAAGAGCTGAGACGGGCTGTAACCTGCGTCTGTTCGGGATTGAACATAGTCGGCTGCGATGTAAACGAGCTTAGTCCTCACTACGATCACAGCGGAGTTTCCACAGCCGTCGCATGCAAGATAATCAGGGAGATCTTGCTGGCTATATGAAAATACGAACAACAAATTCAATGACATTGTTGGTAGGCTCAACAATGACGATCCGCATTGATCCTGAAGATCCGACTCATGTTGCGGGTGATCCCGAAACGTATCTCAATCTTATTCTTCTGCTTTCACTGTTTTTTGCGGCAATTTTTCTTACAGTCATAATAGTGATAAAAGTAAAGCTGAAACAAAGAGCCGGCGGTTAATTGATCTTATGCTCGTAAACGAATTGATGGGGGATCGGATTATGGATTCAAACGGCAATCAACAGGCTGAAAATTTCGAAATTACACAGCTCGACGAAAAAAAGCCTGCAAAGAAAATCGGGCTGACCGTTACGGTTGTTCTTGTTATATTGCTTACGGGTTCACTTATCTTTACGGCGGCTCATATTATCATTCACAGGAATTATGTTTCCGTTGATGCGGTCGTCACAAAATCATATTTTAAGTATGACAACAATGACGCTGCCGACGCTCATTACATTAAGCTTAGGAACTGTTTATAAATAACTTTTCATTTCTGCTTGTCTAATTTGCCCT
>CACYDE010000167.1 GCA_902773045.1 uncultured Ruminococcus sp.
ACACAAAAACACCTTGAAATACGCCCGAAGGAAGTGCCCTTGGGGTACGTCAGTATTCCTGCGGTGCTTTTATGCACTCTGCCGAAATAATCTACTGCGCATCTTCGGCACAATCTCTGTGCGGTATTGCCTATAATAAAAAACCTTTTGAGAGGGGTTACGTATAATGTCAGAAACTAAAGCAACAGTCGGAATGGTGAGTCTCGGCTGTGCAAAAAACCGTGTTGACGCGGAGATGATGCTTTATTCTCTTCGTCAGGCGGGTTACAAAATTGTCGAGGAAGCCGCGATGGCAGACGTTGCGATCATCAACACCTGCGGTTTCATCGAAAGCGCAAAGCAGGAAAGCATTGACGAGATTCTGGAGCTTGCGCAGCTGAAAAAAGAAGGAAAGATCAAAGCGATCATTGCCACGGGCTGTCTTGCGGAAAGATACCGTGACCAAATGATGAAGGAGCTTTACGAAATAGACGCCGTCGTCGGAATAGGCGCAAATTCCGATATAGCCAACGTCGTTGAAAAGGTTCTTGAAAAAGAGAAGGTCGAAACCTTTCCCGACAAGAGACAGCTCCCGCTTGAAGGCGGAAGAATCCAAAGCACCGCATATTATTACGCATACATAAAAATCGCCGAGGGCTGCGACAACAGGTGTACATACTGCGCTATACCGATGATAAGAGGCCGCTACAGAAGCCGTGAGATGGATAATATTGTTTCGGAAGCGGAAAAGCTCGCCGAAAGCGGAGTGAAAGAGCTTATTGTCATCGCTCAGGACACGACAAAGTACGGAGTGGATATTTACGGAGAATATAAGCTTGCCGAGCTGCTGAGAAGACTGTGCGCGATCGAAAAGATCGAGTGGGTGAGAGTTCTTTATTGTTATCCGGAATGTATCACGGACGAGCTTATCGAAGTTTTTGCGCAGGAAGAAAAGCTTTTGAAATATATCGACATGCCTCTCCAGCATTGTGACGGCGGAGTCCTGAAGAGAATGTGCAGGAAAGGAAACCGTGAGGAGCTGACCGCGCTCATCAAAAAGCTCAGAGAAAGGATCCCGGGACTTGTTCTCAGAACGACCTTCATCACAGGATTTCCGGGAGAAACCGAAGCGCAGTTTACCGAGCTTTCGGAATTCGTCGGGGAGATCAAGTTCGAGAGAATGGGCTGCTTCCCCTATTCACAGGAAGAGGATACGCCTGCGGCGAGAATGCCCGAACAGATCGACGAAGAGGTAAAAGTCCGCCGTGCGGAGATACTTATGGAACAGCAGCAATATATAATGGAAAAATACAACGAAACTCTTCTCGGAAAAGAAATAGAAGTTCTTGTTGAAGGGTTTGACAGATATGCCGAATGCTTCTTCGGAAGAAGCAAAGCCGATTCACCGGACGTTGACGGAAAGGTGTTTTTTGTCTGTTCCGAGAAAAAGCCGCATGAGGGGGATATCATCAAGGTGAGAGTCACCGATTTCCTTGACTGCGACCCGATCGGAGAAATGATTTACTGATTGAATGGAGGAACAGCTTTGAATTTGCCAAATAAGCTTACGCTTCTGAGAATTATCCTGGTTCCGTTTTTTGTTGCGGTGCTGCTGCTTGATTTTATTCCGCATCATTATCTGATCGCGCTGATAATTTTTGCAGCGGCGTCGATCACAGATATGCTCGACGGAAAGATCGCGCGAAAGTATAACATGGTGACCGATTTCGGAAAGTTTGCCGATCCGCTTGCCGACAAGATCCTCGTGATCTCGGCATTCGCGTGTTTCATTCAGCTTAACATCGTGAACGCCGTTTTCATTATCCTTGTTCTTTTCAGGGAGTTCACAGTCACTTCGATACGGCTTGTTGCGATCGAACACGGAAAGGTCGTTGCGGCGAATATCTGGGGAAAGGCGAAAACCGTCAGTCAGATGGCGGCGATCATTATCGTTCTGATAAACGGATATATTGCCGAGCTGTTTTCGATGGGATTGCTCAACGGTGAGAATGTGAACATTGACGGAATGTTGAGTGTGATGAATATTGTGAATCAGTCGCTGTTGTGGATCTCTGCGGTTCTGACCGTGATCTCGGGAATTATATATATAAAGGATAATTTCGAATTCATCAAGAATGCAAAATAAGTTAAAAAATAATATCCACAGCTTAAAAAATGAAGTTCGAACGCAAGAGTTCGGGAACGCAGTTCCCTATAGGCGTGGATGACGACAACAAAGTATGATAGACACAATCACTCGATTCGACAGTCAATGATCCGCAAGTCATTTAATAATGCAAATTAACTGTCAGTGTAAAATGTTATCGGTATTGAAATGCATTTTTTGACAGCTGTGTAAGGGGAAA
>CACYDE010000168.1 GCA_902773045.1 uncultured Ruminococcus sp.
ATAATCCATATCGGCAAGGTCTATTTTGATTTTTTTACCGACTGAAAAGAAATCTGTGTTGCTATCTTCAAGGTCAAAATCGTTTTCGGTTAAATCGACTGCGTCAATGCTTACCGCGCCATATTTTTCAAACTTGTCAATTGAAACAATCGTGCCTTTAATCAATGCCAATATACGACTTAACGTAAGGTTAAAGGAATACACGGAGCTTTCAAGGCGTTTCAGCAGATTAATGCTCATTAACCGTTTGATACCCAGCTCTCGACCGCTTTGCGTCAGATTATTACCTTTGTTGTGAGCCTTGTCGATGTACTTGGGAAGCTTGCTGGGAAAGATATAATTTGACGGAGAATATATGCTCAGCGAAAGGAGCATCAGCTGCTCATATATCTGATTGTAATTAATCGCTTCATTAAGGTCTGTCAGATTCGGCCGCTTTGATATCGGCTTTAACCGCGTCGGAAACTGACCGATACCGGTTGTATCGTAGTATTTTTCGATATGCTTTCTTGAACGGGCAATTGTGACGCTGTCCAACAATTCAAAAAAGTCAAAGTCAAGTGTATGCAGCAAAGCGTCTGTAGTGCGGCTTCCCGGCTTTAGCTTGCTCCACGCGTTGAATGATTTTTGAGCTTGCCTGAATATCTCATCAACTGTTTTTTTCGTGCCGAGCTGTTCATTGAGAATAGATGCGTCGCCTTCATAAGCAAGCGCAAGTTGATTTTTCAGATCAATAAAGCGGTTGTTGACCGGAGTTGCCGACAGCATAAGCACCTTTGTTCTAACCCCGGCGCGCACAACTCTATTCATTAATCTGAGATAGCGGTTTTCACGTCCTTCTTCTCCTGAGATTTCACCTCCGTTTCGGAAGTTATGCGACTCATCAATTACCACTAAATCATAGTTGCCCCAATTCAAACGGTCTAAATCTAAACCATTGGAAAACCCGCTGTTTCTTGATAAATCCGTATGGAACAGAACATCATAATTAAGTCTGTCTGCGGCTATTGGGTTGTTTACATAGTTGTCCTTATATGTATTCCAGTTCTCCGACAACTTTTTAGGGCAAAGCACCAGAACGGTTTTATTTCTGTTTTCATAGTATTTTATGACAGCAAGCGCGGTAAAGGTTTTACCGAGTCCGACGCTGTCCGCTAAAATGCAGCCATTATACTTTTCCAGCTTATTGATAATTGCAAGAACTGCATCCTTTTGAAAATCGTAAAGCAGGCTCCAGATTTTACTTTTCTTAAATCCGGTTGCTTCATTGGGAAGAACATCCTCTGAAATATCCTCTAAAAACTCATTAAAAACATTATACAGAACCATAAAATAAATAAACTCAGGCGAGTTCTCATTGTATACGGAAGTAATATTCTCAATGATAATATCCGTAACATCTTGCAGCTTGTTATTGTCGTTCCAAAGACTATCAAAAAGCTGCATATACTGCGTTGAAAACGGAGCCTCAAAGCGGTTGACCATATTATAGCTATTATTACCGCGTTCACATCCGAGATCGACAGTTGTGAAGTTATTGAGCGGCAAATAAGCGACCTGCTCATCCGGTGAGTCCACCGTCATAAAACCACCCATATTCTCGCCGGTTTTGTTGGATTTAAAACGCGCTTTGCTTTTAATCCAATCAGCACACTCCTGTGCTATAGCCTTTTGCGTCATTTCATTACGGAGCTTGATTTCGAATTCAGTTCCGTATAATCCTTGTTCGCGTGATTGGCGCGGAATAAAAAACTCCCTTTTCTGCTTCTCAGCTTTTTCTTTGATAAATGTCGGCGAAGTAAAAATAAACCTGAACTCTTCAACAGAATCAAGCTGCTTTTTTAGCTCATTATATGCGTAAATAGAAAAGCAAGCGGCTGCAACAGACACCTTGCTGTGTTTTTGAATGGTTTTCTCCATATCGTCACGAACAATATCCGTGATATTATCAAATATTCTCATAACAAATGCCCCTTTGCAGCCCTTCGTAATGGTATCTTTTTATGGCGCATCAACTCGATTTTCATTTAACTAAAAGGATAAAAACAGATATCACAAAAATGGTTGACTAATAGTATAATAATAACACAACAAATTGTACTTTTCAACCAAAACAGCTGTACTTATACAATCGTTTTATCATAAAAATATTAAGTATCTAAAGAATTACGCGTATAATATATGTCTAATCACCACTCAGCATCCGTCTCCGCTTCTCCCAAAGCCTCTAAATAATCATCTTCGGTTTCATAATCGTTTTGGTTAATACCATAC
>CACYDE010000169.1 GCA_902773045.1 uncultured Ruminococcus sp.
ACCGCACACAGCTCGTATTTCAAATCCGGTATCTTCTCCCCAGATATGCAGGGCGGTGAGCTTTGCCAAATATTCACTGTTGCTTAATAACAAACACACCTTATTCATACTCATCACCCCTGTTTAGATTATTCAATAACAAGTTCTTCCCTTTCTGCGGTGTTTCCTTCTATATGAAAGGAGTTCAGCACCGGGTTATCGCTGTCCATCAATGACAGTATCATGTAGCTTGCTGTTTTATCATAAGCTAATCGTTTATCTTCATCTGACGGACGAGACGGCGTTTCAGGGTGCGAGTGCCAGTTGCCGAGAAGGACAAGTCCGTTTGCTCGCATATCCTTCACAGCGGCAAGCTGCTCCCTTGGATCAAGTGAAAAATGCTCGTTTGAGTGATCGGTATTGGTAAGCAGATAAACTTTTTTTATCACCTTATCTGAGCCGTCCTTTGTTCCGGCAATCAATCCGCAAGCCTCGTTTGGAAGATTAGCGATAGCATGATGAAAAATCGTTTTGTAATCATTTTTTGAAAGCTTTATCATAACGCACCGTCACATTCTGCTTGTTCATAATCAATAAGCTGAGTAATTGTAGGATGAGTACCGCAGACGGGGCAATTCTCCGTATTATGCGGAAGCTTTATTTTGCGGAATTCCATTGTAAGTGCGTCGTATGTCAATAAATATCCTGTCAAAAGCTGACCCTTACCCACTATATACTTTATGGCCTCCATAGCCTGCAAACTACCGATAACACCGCCCATTGCTCCGACAACGCCCGCCTGCTTGCAGGTCGGAACAGCGTCTTTCGGCGGCGGATCCTTGAATACACAGCGGTAGCACGGCCCTTCCCCGGGTACATACGTCATAAGCTGCCCCTTGAAGCGAATTATTCCGGCGTGTGAAAACGGCTTTTTCTCCATGACGCACGCATCATTTATAAGAAACTTCGCCGGAAAATTGTCCGTACCATCGATAACAAAGTCATAATCTCTGATGATCTCTCTGATGTTTTCACTTGTCATGAATGTGTGATAAGTATTGACCTGCACATCGGGGTTCAGGTCGTTCATGGTTTCCTTTGCAGACTGCACCTTCGGCTTGCCGAGATCCTTCGTCGCATGAATGATCTGGCGCTGAAGATTGGAGAGGTCTACCTCGTCTGCGTCTGCAATACCGATCGTGCCTACGCCTGCCGCAGCAAGATACATTGCTGTCGGCGCACCCAAACCGCCTGCACCGATGATTAGCACCTTGGCATTAAGAAGCTTTTTCTGTCCCTTTGCGCCGATCTCCTTTAAGATTATATGGCGCGAATATCTCTCTAACTGCTCATTAGTAAACGACATAGCGGCCGCCTCCCATATAATACAGAAACTCAACAGTATCATTTTCCTGAAGATTGGTTATTTCAAATTTAGATGAATCAATAAAATCATCATTTACGGTTACCGTAACATATTCCGGTGTTTCTACCTGCTCATCAATAAGCAGCTGAGCAATCGTCAGCCCATCTTTTACTTCTTTTGCTTCTCCTGCAACTATTATTTTCATCTTTTTTTCCCCTTTCAATTATTATCTATTTAATAATAGCTTCTATCTCATCCTTGCGTGCAGCACCACGATGACGTGCTTTTTCTTCGCCGTTCTTATAGTAAATAAGTGTTGGCGTTGTCTGTAAATCAAATTGTTCTGCCAGATCAAGATCATAATTTACATTTACCTTAACAACTTTTAATGTGTCGCTGTTCTCACTTTCGATCTGACATAATATAGGTGCGATCATTTTGCATGGAACACAGCTATCTGAATAGAAATCTACAAGTACGGGCAGCTTGCTTTGAAGTACTTCCTTGTCAAAATTTTCTGAATTAACTCTGATCGCCATTAATCGTCACCAACCTTTCTGACAATAAGCTCGTAAGTACCGTCACTATTATCAAGGAGTTTAAGTATCTGATGTCCTTCTTCTTTAATACTCCTCGGAACATTCTGTACAGGCTCACCGTCGTTCATTTTTATCGACAAGATCTGACCTTCATCAAGTTCTTCAAGTGCTACCTTTGCTTTTACAAAAGTTGTCGGGCAGACTACGTCGGTAATATCTACTCTTTCGTCTATATTGTATTCACTCATTATATGCCTCCAGAATCACTTGTTCAAATATTTCCTTACCCACTCTGTCTATCGTAAACTTAAAACGCTCACTTGGATTTGC
>CACYDE010000170.1 GCA_902773045.1 uncultured Ruminococcus sp.
GAAAAAGAGAAAGACAACAGGCTGTCGCCCCGATTCAGGGTAGTTTACAGTCAAGGTGTTCTTGATACATATCATATTGTGGTTGATACAAAAACAGGAGTCAACTATCTCTTTGCGGTTTCCGGAAACGCCGGGGGTCTGACTCCGCTGCTCGATGAAAAAGGACAGCCGGTCGTGACTCTTGACGAAACAAAGTGAGATATGCTTGATAAAGATTCTTCATTGATCGACGTTTTATTGTATGCGAATGATTGACAAAAACAAAGTTTAAATGCTATTATATACTTATTCTTTTAAAATTATCAGGCAAAATTTGGAGGCATTAAATTATGGCAGAATTTATGACAGGTATGAAACGCACTCACTATTGCGGTGAACTGCGTATTGAGGACGTCGGAAAGGAAGTCACCCTTTTCGGCTGGGTCGCAAAACAAAGAGATATGGGTCAGCTCATTTTCATTGATCTGCGCGACAGAACGGGAATTACACAGCTTTCTTTTGACGACAGCACGGATAAAGCCGTTTTCGAGAAAGCCGCTCAATGCAGAAGCGAATATGTTCTCGGCGCTGTTGGAACAGTAATTGAAAGAAGCGCAAAAAGCAATAAGATCCCTACGGGAGATATCGAAGTGAAGGTAACGGAGCTTCGCATTCTCGGTGAAAGTGAAACTCCGCCGTTTGAGATCACGGAAAACTGTAATACGGGTGAAGCAACAAGGCTTAAATATCGCTATCTCGATCTTAGAAGACCCGACCTGCAGAAAAATATTATTCTCCGTCACAAAATCGCAAAAGCAACAAGAGACTATTTTGACGAGAGAGGTTTCATCGAAATCGAAACTCCTATGCTGATCAAATCAACACCCGAAGGCGCAAGAGATTTTCTCGTTCCGTCGAGAATTCACAAAGGAAGCTTCTATGCGCTCCCGCAGTCGCCGCAGATCTACAAGCAGCTCTGCATGGTGGCAGGATTCGACAAATATATGCAGATCGCACGCTGTTTCCGCGATGAGGATCTCAGAGCCGACAGACAGCCCGAATTCACTCAGATAGATATTGAAATGTCTTTCGTTGATATGGAAGATATCCTTGAACTCGGCGAAGGCTTCATTAAGTATGTTTTCAAGAAAGCGCTGGATATTGATATTCCGACCCCGTTCCCACGTTACACATATAACGAAGTTATGGCGCGCTTCGGTTCTGACAAACCCGACACACGCTTCGGAATGGAGCTTTTTGATCTGACCGACGTTGTGAAGGACAGCGAGTTCGTTGTTTTCAAATCGGCGATCGAAGGCGGCGGAAGCGTCCGCGGAATCACCGCTAAGGGAGGACTTAAAACTTACTCCAGAAAAGTAATAGATAAACTCACCGAAACAGCAAAGGGCATCGGCGCAAAAGGCATGGCATGGATCAGAATGACCGAAGACGGAATCGCTTCTTCATTCTCGAAATTCATGACCGAAGATCAGATGCAGGCTATTGTGGAAAAGGCAGGCGCAGAAACAGGCGATGTTGTTTTCATTATCGCCGACGCCAACGATACATCTGTAATGTCGATCCTCGGAGCGCTTCGCCTTGAGGTCGCTAAAAAGCTTGATATGATCGGCGACGGATTCAATTTCCTCTGGGTCGTTGAATTCCCCTTCTTTGAATATGACAAGGAAGCCGAAGAATGGGTAGCAATGCATCACCCGTTCACCTCCCCCACCGACGAATCTCTCAATCACCTTGAAGGTGATAAGAGCAATGTCTATGCAAAAGCTTACGACATGGTTCTCAACGGGATCGAGCTTTCTTCCGGCTCGATCAGAATTACAAATCCCGATCTTCAGAAGAGAATGTTCAGCATGCTTGGTCTGAGCGAAGAAGAAGCCTACAAAAAGTTCGGCTTCCTCACCGACGCTTTCAAATTCGGCGCGCCTCCTCACGGCGGCATGGGAATCGGTCTCGACAGGCTTGTGATGCAGATGATAAAGGCGTCTACGCTTCGCGACGTCGTTGCATTCCCGAAAGTTCAGAACGCAAGCGAACTGATGACTAACGCACCGTCTCAGGTCGATGAGCTTCAGCTGAAAGAACTCGGACTTGCGGCAGCGAACGACAGCGAATAACCCGGAAGATTCTGAGAATTATTAAGGCAATACCGCACAGAGATTGTGCCGAAGATGCGTAGTAGATTTTTTCGGCAGAGTGCATAAAACCACCGCAGGAATACTGACGTATTTCAAGGTGGTTTTATGTGCTATGACGGAAAAAGATCAAGCAGATTCGGTGCAAAGTCGTTAGACGGTCTTTGTGCGGTGTTGCCTTAAAAACCCCCACGGCACTTCAAAAGTTTGTGCCGTGGGGGTTTTTAAAACACGATCGAATATTTTCTTAATCAAGAAGAAAATCAATTTTTTCATATCTCGCGCAGCTTATCACCAGACTTATCAGCGCTATCAGAATACCTGCAACAATACCTATGAAGAACATACGCGATCCTCCGGATACTATCGCATAAACACTGATATATGTGTAAGGCGAGAGAAATTTCAAAACTTTTAAGGACGGAGAAAGCGATCCGATAAGTCCGAAAAGAACGGTCACCGTTACGATCACCGCCGAGATCGACGAAGCCTGCGAACTGTTGTTCATGAACGTCGACAGAAGAAATGCAACAGAAAGATAGATCAACTCGATCAGCAGGAACGCGGCAACAGCAAGAATTATCTTTCCTAAATAGGACATCTTATTGTTTGAGTACAGAACGCCGACTGAAATTACCAGAACGATAATGTTATAGAAAAACAATACAAAAAACTGAGCAACAAAGCTCGTCAGAACCGTACACACTCTTGATACCGGAAGTGAGTAGATAAAGGTTATATCCGTATCTCCTCGGCTGTTTGAATTCGCCGAAGCACCGAGATAGCTTGCGTAAACACAGCCGACGACAAGCATTATTTGCAGACATACGCCAAAATTCACTCCGAAATCTTTAAAATCGGGAAGCTCGGCTATCGAGCCGTCGCTTGCTACGGAAGTCGGAACGGAAGCAAGCATATCTCCGACAAATTCGGGAAGTCCGGCGCTCAGCAAATTTGAGAACATCACAATTATCAAAATGAAAAGACAAAGTGAAACGATCGACCAGACCGCAAGGTTTTTGGTTCGAAGCTTTAAATTATATCCCAAAAGGGGAAAGGAAAAATATCCGTTCATTAAATTTCACCTCCGTTTTCCTGTTCAAGTTTCTTCTCATAATATCTCACGAGCGCGTCGCCGAGTGAGGGAAGAGTAATTTGAAGATCATCAAGATTATAGTGGGTCAGAGCCTCAATAAGATCGTTGATATCCTGTTTGTAAAGGAAGGAGATGTATCCGTTGTCTTCGGTGATCTCGGTGATCTTGAAGAGTGTGTATAGTGCGGAAAGGTCATCGCCTGTTTTCACGCTGACTCTTCGGGTGTCGCTCTTCATCAGAACCTTTTTCTCCGAAATTTCAAGAAGCGAGCCTTTTCTCATTATCGCAATTCTTGAGCAGATCTGTTGAAGCAGATCTATATTTCTGTCCGTAACAACAACCGTTACGCCTTCTTTGTTGAGATCAAGAAGATAATGAGCAAGCTTGTTTTTTGTGTCGCTGTCGAGCGCCACGAAAGCATTGTCCATTATCACAAGCTGAGGATTTCCCATCAGCGCGATAACTATGGCTATTTTCTTTCGGCACGACAGCGGAAGACTGCTTATACGTTTATTTTTGTCAACGTTAAAGTGCTTACACAAAGAAATGATCTCTTCGTTGTCCGTTACGCCTTTTATTTTTGCGGCGGTTTTCACCACGTCGATAGCTCTCATTGTTTCGCAGTACGTCGGATTCGCAGGCATAAACCCTATCTTCTTTTTTCTGTCGATCGAAAGCGCAGTGGATTTTTGTCCCATAACCGTTATAGTTCCCGATGTGGGGCGAACAAAATCCATCACAAGATTTACGATCGTACTTTTGCCGCTTTTTTTCGGTCCTGCAATTCCAAAGAAATCGCCTTTATTGACAACAAAAGTCGTATCGCCCAAAGCCGGCCGTTTTGTGTAATATTTAGAAACCTTATCAAGGGTAATGATAGCCACTTAAAACTCTCCTTTATAAATTTTCACTACAGTAAATTATACTTAATTTTGGTAAATTTTTCAACATATATTCGCCATTTTTTAAAAATCTTTTTTGGATATGTTTTTGCTGTGTCCTGCAATGCTGACTTTTCGCGCAGCCACGCTGCATACGGCTGTAAATAAGATGAGGAGAGAACTTATGTAAATTTTAAAAAGCGGAATCATAAAAACAAAAACGGTTAATATAGATTTTATAGACGTTTAAAGGATTGTGCAAAACAGAGTGGAAAACTACAAAAAAATTACATTTTTATATCAAAAATGTCAAAATTTAAAATGTTACAAAGTTGTAACATTAATCGGCTTTACAAAGGAAGAAGAAAAGAGTATTATTATTATATATCCTGAATTGTTTTTTATTAATTGAAAGAAAAGGTAATTTATGGGTTATTAAACAGAGTTTTGCTGCGGCGGACTCTGTCATCATCTGAAATCTCGGATGATCGTGTATTGTTTTGTTTAAAAAATTGATTTTAAAGAGGAAAAGATATGAACAACGACTTGAAAAAAGAGGCTGTTGTTGATACGCAGAAATCTTCGGCAGTTACTCAGAGAAAAAAATCTCCGAAGCCTGTCGGGGCAGTTCAGGGTGCGGAGAAACGAAGGCCCCCTCAGCATGCTAAACCGGTTGAAAATTCCGATGTTCCCAAGAAGACAGCCGTAAAAAAGGCTGATCCGGAAAAAACCGGAGCTAAGAAACAAAAGGTCTCGGAAACCGCAAAATCCGGTCAGCAAAAAACTTCCGGGAACGTTTCCGTTCCGAAGAGAAAGGTTCGCGCTTCAGCCGAGTCCGAATCGGGAGCAAAGGTGAAAAACGCTGCTTCCAAACCGCAAAGCGAAATTCCGGCGGAAGATTCCCAAAAGCCGAAGCAAAAGAAGAAGCCGGTTCTGGTTGCGATACCAATAGTTGCATCGGTGATAATTCTGACGGCAGGCGTTGTCGTTTCTTCGGCAGCTCTTGGAATTATCGGTGCCGAAAAACACGAAGCTTTCATCGCTACGGAACAAAGCAACGTTAACCTCAGCAGCCCTAAAGGTAAATTTCTTGAAGGAATTTCAGTCTGTGGGGTTCAGCTGGGAGGAAAGACGATGTCAGAGGCTCAGAGTCTTCTTGCGGTTGAGGAGTCGAGACTTATCCCTTCGATAAATTACACTTTGACATGCCATGATAAGATAGTTTATCTAACAGAGGACGATTTTGACTATAACTTTGACACTGTTCAAATACTGAACGAAGCTTTTGAATACAGCGAGTATATGCGCGATGTTCTGACCGAAGACGGAAGAACGAATCTCAGGGAATCGGAGAAAAAAAATTATGAAATCACGATGACCTTTGATGAAACATCTGTCAAGAGAGCGTGTGAAGAGGTTGCCAAAAAAGTAAACGTAGAGATGCAGAATGCCCATGTGACCAATATCAACACCGAGAAAGAGAATGTTGCGGATATGTTCTCCTTTGAAGAGGGCGTTGTGGGCTACAGCATTGATCTTGACGACCTTGAGACTCAGCTCAACACGCTGAGAAAGAACGAAGAATTCAATGCTGAGATCATCGGTCAGATGGAGATCGTTGAACCTACGGTCGATCTGAAAGATCTGAAAAAGAATCTTGTTCTTATTTCCGAGTACACAACCTATTCCGGAAATACATGGGCAGGAAATATGAATATGACTGTTGCTATGCAGAGCATGAACGGATCTGTTATCAAGCCCGGAGAGGTTTTCTCGTTCAACGGAAAAACAGGAAACAGTAACCTCGTGGAGAACGGTTATTACTCCGCAGGCGTTATTGTCAACGGCGCGTCTGCAGACGGTATTGGCGGCGGTATCTGTCAGGCAGCCACGACAATTTACAACTCCGCTATACGCGCAGGCATGACTGTCGTTGAACGTGAACCGCACACATGGCCGTCGGTTTATGTTCCCGTGGGGATAGATTCGGCGATCGATTACGGAAATATAGATATGAAATTCCGCAATGACACCGAGCATGAGGTATATCTCATTTGTTATATGGACGGAGGAACGCTTCATTCTTATATTTACGGCTACAGACCCTCCGATTTCGATGAGATAGCTGTTTCGTCATGGTTTACGGGCGGAACGGGAATCGGATTCGGAGCTGCCGCATGCAGAAATTACTACAAAGACGGAAAAATAGTTAAAACGGAAGATCTTCCGAGTTCCTTCTACGCAAACGGCGGCGGAACGAGCTACGCTGTCACGGAAGAGCCGAAGGGTTATGTTTTTGAACGCGTCTTCACGGATAAACGGATCGCTGATGACGAGAAGAAAGCCGAAGAAGCCGCAAAGAACGGCGGAGTCACGGAGATCGACAGCGATTCC
>CACYDE010000171.1 GCA_902773045.1 uncultured Ruminococcus sp.
ATACGTCAGTATTCCTGCGGCGTTTTTATGCGCTCTGCCGAAAAAATCTACTGCGCATCTTCGGCACAATCTTTGTGCGGTATTGCCTTAAGCATGTTCCCTGTCGATACGAGCTTATTCTTTAATCAAAGCTATTGTCGTCAACCATACCCCCAACCCCCCTTTCCCTCAAGGAAAAGGGGGCTTTTAGGCTGTGGGCTTCGCCCACTCCTATTGGGGACTGGGTCCCCGAACTCCTGCATTCGAGCTTCATATTCTCTTAAGTTGTGGATAGTGGATAATGGATAATAAATTGATTCCGTGAATTTATTCATGTTACGCTTGAAGATTTCGAAATTTTGTGATATGATATAACGTGGGATTATGGAGAATTCTAACCAAAATATGATAATATGCAATAATATCTAAAAAAGACTTTAATTTCTTTGATTTATTGTTTATAAAATATATAATGATAATAATTTTTACGGGAGTGTGGAACTTGGCTAACAACATTACATATAAAGAATTCAGTGATGAAAAAAATTACACGGCTCTTGCGTCCGAGGTGATGTCGGTTCGTGCAAGAGGCGAGGTTCCGCTTGCGTGCATAAGAACTTACGGCTGCCAGCAGAATGTTGCGGACAGCGAGAAGATCAAGGGAATGCTTTCGGATATGGGTTTCGGCTTTACCGAAAACGCCGAGGACGCCGACTTTATACTCTTTAATACATGCGCCGTGAGAGAGCATGCCGAGGACAGAGTTTTCGGAAACGTCGGGGCTTTGAAAAATATAAAAAGGAAATACCCGTCCGTTTTAATAGGTCTGTGCGGCTGTATGATGGAACAAAAACACGTCACCGAAAGGCTTTACAAGAGTTTTCCGTTCGTGGGTCTTGTTTTCGGAACGCATTCTCTTCACAAGTTTCCGGAGCTTTTCTATAACTCGATAACTTCCGGAAAGAGAATTTACGAAACGGGAGTCGATGATAAAACCGTTTACGAGGGGATCCCCACAAGACGCGACGGCACTTTTAAAGGCTGGCTTCCAATAATGTACGGCTGCAATAATTTCTGCACATATTGTATTGTTCCCCACACACGAGGAAGAGAGCGCAGCCGAAAGCTTGAAGACGTCGTTTCCGAAGCTAAGGAAATGATCGAAGCAGGCTACAAGGATATCACGCTTCTGGGGCAGAATGTCAATTCCTACGGAAAAAATCTTGAAGAAAAGGTGACGTTCGCTCAGCTTCTTTCGGAAATAGATAAAATTGAGGGCGATTACTGGATACGCTTCATGACGTCTCACCCGAAGGACTGTTCAAAAGAATTGATCGACGTGATCGCCCGGAGCAAACATGTTTCTTCGCATCTTCATCTTCCGTTCCAATCGGGAAACGACAGAGTTCTGAAAGCTATGAACAGAAGTTATAACAGAGAGAAATATCTTGATATCGTGAATTACGCCAAGGAAAAGATCCCTGATCTCAGTCTGACTACCGATATTATCGTAGGATTTCCCGGAGAAACCTACGAGGAGTTCCTTGATACGGTTTCTCTGATAAAAGAAGTCGAATTCGCTTCGCTGTTCACTTTCATTTATTCCCCGAGAGAAGGGACTCCGGCGGCTAAAATGCCGGATCCGTATACTCATGAGGAGAAAACAAAATGGTTCGCGGAGCTTCTCAAGGCTCAGGAACCTATATCAGCCAAACACTGCGCTAAAATGGTCGGTAAAATTTACAGGGTCCTTGTTGACGGAAAGAACGACAAGGAGGATCTTCTGACCGCGAGAACAAGCGGAAATATCATAGTGGAATTTCCCGGTGACGAGAGTCTTATCGGACAGTTTGCAAATGTTAAGATAACAGAATCGAAAAACTGGATCTTAAGAGGGGAACTTGTTTAAAGAAAAAACATGGATATAATTAAGCTTGCAAGAGAATTGGGCAAAATGATTCAGCATGATGAATTGTATATGGTAAAAAAGAAAGCTGAATTATAGCAATCCAAATAAATAGACGGACAAAAGGAGACGATGCCGGTGAGTGCAGAGCAAGGCGGAGGACGAAGGCATACTGGC
>CACYDE010000172.1 GCA_902773045.1 uncultured Ruminococcus sp.
ACGTTAGTATTCCTGCAAAAATTTGCCTTGTTCAGAACAAATTATCCTAAGCATAAATTGAAAATTTATTTCTTCACAGTTCTTAAGAACTCTGTTTAAGTTCCTGAAAACACAGTTTCGATACAGACAGAGTGGTAATTAATATGTGGAAAGTTTCAGTTAATGATTTTCGCCCGGCTTTTTCCGAAATACGGAATTTTCCAAAGCAAGCGCTTTTGTCTTTTAAGTTTTCCTTAATAGAACATAGTTCCGATACCCTCTGCCGTAAGCATTTCGATGAGTATCGAATGAGGAATTCTCCCGTCAATGATATACGCTCTGGAGACGCCCCTTCTGACCGCCTCCACACAACAGTCGATCTTCGGGATCATGCCGCCGCTGATGATGCCCTCTCTTTTCAGCATCGGGACCTTGGAAACATTAACGCTCGGAATAAGAGTAGTTTCATCGTCCTTGTTGCGAAGCAGTCCTCTGATATCCGTCATAAGGATAAGCTTACACGCTCCAAGCTCCGCTGCGATCCTTGAAGCCGCGATATCCGCGTTAATATTGTAAACATCGCCGCTGTAGCTTCCCGCGATCGTTGAAATGATAGGAACGAATCCGTTATTTATCACGTCGTTGATAACTTTGGGATCAACCTTAGTGATCTCTCCGACAAAGCCGATGTCTTCACTCGTGATAAGTTTTTCCGCAGAAAGCATATTTCCGTCAAGACCGCACAGTCCCACCGCGGGCGCTCCGCACTTTTGAAGGTGCTGAACAAGGCTTTTGTTGACCTTTCCTGCAAGAACCATCTGAACTATGTCTATCGTTTCCTTATCGGTGACGCGAAGTCCGTTGACGAATTTGCTTTCTTTGTTGATTTTTTTAAGCATATCCGTGATCTCGGGGCCGCCGCCGTGAACGAGAACAACGTTTATTCCGACAAGTTTGAGAAGAGCGATATCGCTCATCACAGCACCCTTAAGCTCCTCGTTTATCATAGCGTTTCCGCCGTATTTTATTACAACCGTCTTTCCGTAATATTTTTGAATATACGGAAGAGCCTGGATAAGTATATGTGCTTTTTCCGCATTGGAAATATTCATGTTCTATTCTCCTTAAGTTCTGTAGTCACCGTTGATCTTAACATAGTCATAAGTCAGATCACAGCCGTAAGCTTCGGCGCAGCCGTCGCCGTCATTCAGCCCGACGATTATCTCTATTTCATTTTCGAGAAGTATCTTTTTCGCAAGTTCCTCGCTGAAATCTATCCCTGCTCCGTTCTCGCAAACCTTGATGTCACCTGCTTTGGATCTGAATGAAACATCAACAAGCGTTACGTCCACATCACATCCGGAATACCCTATGGCGCAGAGAACACGCCCCCAGTTTGCGTCCGCTCCGAACATCGCAGCCTTGACAAGGCTGCTGCAAATGACGGATTTTGCCACACGCTTTGCGTCGGCAGCAGTCTTCGCGCCGCTCACGCTGCACACAATAAGCTTAGTTGCGCCTTCACCGTCTGCGGCAAGCTTCTTTGCCATAGATTTACAGATTGCCATAAGAGCGTCGGTAAAGATCCTGTAATCTTCGTTTCTTGAGGTTATCTCTTCATTGCCCGCCATACCGTTTGCGAGGATCGCAAGCGTATCGTTGGTTGAAGTGTCGCCGTCAACGCTTACCATATTATAACTTTTCTCAACTGCTTCTGTCAGCGCAGCTTTCAGCATATCGGAGGATATTGCCGCGTCCGTAGTAACAAAGCTCAGCATGGTTCCCATGTTTATGTGGATCATTCCGCTGCCCTTTGCCACTGCGCCGATAGTGACCGTTTTTCCGCCTATTTCAACAGTGACCGCAGTTTCTTTTTTCACCGTATCTGTTGTCATGATAGCTTCGGCAACGTCCGTTCCTCCGTTTTCGCTCATTATCTTCCCAAGCTCGGGAACACTCTTCTCAAAAGGTTCGATAGGAAGCGGCTGACCGATAACGCCTGTCGACGCAACAATAACATCTTCTTTGTCAATATTTAATGCCTGAGCCGCAAGCTCACACATTCTCTCGGCTTTTTCCTCACCGTCTGCGTTGCATGTATTCGCATTTCCCGAATTCACGATAACCGCCTGAGCCTTGCCGTTTTCAATGTTCCTTTGAGTCACGATGATTGCCGAGCTTTTAACAAGGTTTTTAGTGAAAACTGCCGCGGTATTGCAGATCACATCGCTTGAGATAAGCGCAATATCCCTTTTCGTTGTATTTGAAGGCTTAACGCTTCCGCAAATTCCGGCGCCTTTAAAACCGATCGGAGAAGTCACCGAACCGTTTTCAATAAAGTTCATTTTTATCATTCCTTACACAGATCCGTCAGAAAGCCGGAGGCGTCATCAGAAGCCCGGTCGTTTCCTCCAAACCAAAAATAATGTTCATATTCTGTACTGCCTGACCTGCCGCACCCTTGACCATATTGTCGATAGCCGAAGCGGCAATGAACGTTCCCGTTCTCGTATCAACGAAAACCGAAACGTCGCAGTAGTTGGAATACTTGATATTGTGAATATCTGCGACCTGACCGTCTCCGAGCAAACGGACAAACGGCTCGTCCTTATAATATTCTTCGTAAGCCGATCTTATCTGTTCCTTGGTCACGCCGTCTTTAAGGCGCGCATAACACGTTGCCAGAATACCTCTGTTGACCGGAAGAAGATGGGGAACAAACGTTATCTTCACATTATCCAGCCCACTGAGCTTACGAAGAGTCTGTTCGATCTCGGGAGTGTGGCGGTGACTTGCAACCTTATAAGGGTGAAAACCCTCGTTCAGATCGGGGTAGTGAGTTCCCTGAGAAAGTCCGCGTCCCGCACCGGTCACACCGCTTTTGCAGTCGGCGATGATACCAGTCATCTCGATAAGTCCGTTCACAACTGCCGGAGCAAGCGCAAGCGGAACACAAGTGGTGTAACAGCCCGGATTCGCAATAAGCTTCGTCGTTTTGATCTTATCTCTGAAAAACTCGGGCAAACCGTAAACAGCCCGGCTGTGAAGCTCCTTATCAAGGAAATCTCCTCCGTACCACTCGTGATACTCCTCCTCGCTTTCCAAACGGAAATCCGCGCCCAGGTCAATGAAAGCCTTACCGCTTTCAATACATTTTGCGCCAAGCTCCTGAGAAAGTCCGTGAGGAAGCGCCGCAAAAACAACGTCGCTCTTTTCAACGACAGAATCCGCATTTTCACAAACCATATCGTTGATTCCAAGATACGCAGGATAAACCTCGCTGAGCTTCTTGCCCTCAAAGGATACGGAGCTTACTGCGGCGACCTCGGCATGAGGGTGACCGTTTATCAGACGGACAAGCTCCGCGCCTGCATAGCCTGTCGCTCCGACAATTCCAACTTTTATTGTCATTACAAATTCCTCTTTCCAAAAAATTCTTTATGATATTATATTAATGACCCTCTCGATTTCTTTCCTGACGTTATCCGGATTCGGACCTCCGACAGGCGAACGCCCATAAGCGCATTTTTCAAGCCCGATAGCTTCATAAACGCCCTCATCGAAAATATCGCATACATTTTTATACTCTTCTATCGGCAGAGTCTCAAGAGTCAAACCCATTTCAATGCACTTTGCCACAAGCTCACCCGTGGCTTTGTAGGCGTCTCTGAAAGGAAGTCCTTTCTTAACGAGATAATCCGCGCAATCGGTCGCATTGATAAAACCGCCTGCCGCAGCCTTTCTCATGTTTTGCGGAATGACTTTCATTGTGTCAAGCATGGGAGTAAATGCCGTAAGACACATTTTCACCGTATCGACCGCGTCAAAAATAGCTTCCTTGTCCTCCTGCATATCCTTGTTGTAAGCAAGAGCTATTCCCTTCATAACAGTCAGAAGAGCAGTAAGATCACCGAACACCCTTCCGGATTTACCTCTTACAAGCTCTGCAATATCGGGATTTTTCTTCTGAGGCATAATGCTTGAACCCGTGGAGAAAGCGTCGTCAAGCTCCACAAATTTAAATTCCCAGCTGCACCACATGATGATTTCTTCCGAAAATCTCGAAAGATGAACCATAATGATCGAAAGCGCAGCGGCAAGCTCGATGCAGTAGTCTCTGTCGGAAACACCGTCAAGGCTGTTGTGAGTAACACTTTCAAAATCAAGAAGCTGTGCCGTTATACTTCTGTCGATCGGATAAGTAGTGCAGGCGAGCGCACCGCTTCCCAGCGGCATTACGTCCATTCTGTCCTTACAGTCCGAAAGTCTGTCAAGGTCACGCAGAAGCATTTCGGCATACGCCATCAGATGATGACCGAATGTGATCGGCTGTGCTCTTTGAAGATGAGTGTAACCCGGCATGACCGTTCCCGCATGTTCTTCCGCCTTTTTGCAGATAACCTCCAACAGTTCTTTAACAAGCTTTCTGATCTCATCGATCTGCTTTTTAAGATATAATTTAATATCTACCGCAACCTGATCGTTTCGGCTTCTTGCCGTGTGAAGTCTTTTTCCCGTATCTCCGAGACGAGCAGTCAGTTCGCCTTCGATGAACGTATGGATATCCTCCGCCTCGGGGTCGATCACAAGTTTTCCGCTCTCGATATCCGCGAGAATCCCCTTAAGACCCTCTCCGATTGCCGCCGCGTCCTCTTCGGAAATAATACCGCACTTTCCGAGCATTGCCGAATGAGCGATACTTCCTTCTATATCCTCTTTGTACATTCTGCTGTCGAATGAGATCGAGGAGTTAAAATCATTTGTTGTTTTACTAAGTTCCTTCTGAAATCTGCCTTTCCAAAGCTGCATAATTTCACCTCATTGTGTATCAAACACCGTATTTTTTTGAAATCCTATAAAACGCTTTACGGGAGGGTGAAAACACCCTCCCACCGGACGTTGGATTATGTCGAATTAAATTATTTTATTAATAGCCCTTCTTCTTCGCCTGAACCTTGATCGGAAGTCCGAAAAGGTTGATGAAGCCTGCGGAATCGTTCTGATCGTAAACCTCATCCTCATCGAACGTTGCGATCTCTTCATCGTAAAGCGAATACGGAGACGTAACGCCTGCGTCGATAATGTTGCCCTTATAAAGCTTAAACTTAACGTCGCCCGTCACTGTTTCCTGAGTGGAATCAACAAAAGCGGAAAGCGCCTCACGAAGAGGTGTATACCACTGACCGAAATAAACAAGCTCTGAGAAACGGTTTGCAACGTTCTGCTTGTAGTGAAGCGTATCCCTGTCAAGGCAGATCTCCTCAAGCTTTGCGTGAGCGGCATAAAGAATAGTACCGCCGGGAGTTTCATAAACGCCTCTTGCTTTCATGCCCACGAGACGGTTCTCGACCATATCAACGATGCCGATTCCGTTCTCTCCGCCAAGTTTGTTGAGTTTCTTAACGATCTCAACAGCACCGAGCTTTTCACCGTCGATAGCTGTCGGGATACCCTTTTCAAAGGAGATCGTAACGTAGGTCGGTTCATCGGGAGCCTGCTCCGGAGAAACGCCGAGTTCAAGGAAGCCTTCCTTGTTGTATGTCGGCTCGTTTGCCGGATCCTCAAGGTCAAGACCTTCGTGAGAAAGGTGCCAAAGGTTTTTGTCCTTTGAGTAGTTTGTCTCTCTGTTTATCTTGAGAGGGATCTTCTTAGCCTCGGCGTAAGCGATCTCTTCCTCTCTTGACTTAAACTCCCATGTTCTCCACGGAGCGATGATCTCCATGTCGGGAGCAAATGCTTTTATTGTCAGTTCGAAACGAACCTGATCGTTGCCCTTACCGGTGCAGCCGTGGCAGATAGCGTCTGCGCCCTCGGCCTTAGCGATCTCAACGATCCTCTTTGCGATGATAGGTCTTGCAAAAGACGTTCCGAGAAGATATTTATTCTCATAAACTGCGCCTGCTTTCAGTGTAGGCCAAATGAACTCCTCAACAAACTCCTTATTAAGATCTTCGATGTAGAGCTTGGAAGCTCCGGTCGCAATGGCCTTTTCCTCAAGACCGTCAAGCTCCGTTCCCTGTCCTACGTCACCGCTGACTGCGATAACCTCACAGTTATTGTAATTTTCCTTAAGCCACGGAATGATAATAGAAGTATCAAGTCCGCCGGAATAAGCAAGAACAACTTTTTTGATTTCCTTTTTAGCCATAACTTTATCCTCCGAATATATATTTTTAGACTGTAACCGGTCACACTGCACTTTTTAAAATAATTAACATACAGCAGTGCGGTATTGCCTTAAAATGAATTTGTAAGATCACGATGTATCTATTATACACCGTTTATGCAAAATTGCAAGCATTTTCTGCATATTTATTCAAATATTTTTGAATTTTCTTACTGATACGCAATTTTTATGCATAACATTGCAAATTCTTCGTATATTGTGCAAAATTATTCGCTTTACACCCACACACATTTATAGTATAATTAATTTCGGAGTTTTTTTCAAGTAAATATCGCATATTTTACAAGAAAATTTAAAAATTTTTTAAGGCAATACCGCACAGAGATTGTGATGAAGATGCGCAGCAGATTTTTTCGGCAGAGTGCATAAAACGACCGCAGGAATACTGACGTATTTCAAGGGAGTTTTGTGTACTATGACGGAAAAAGATCAAGCAGATTCAGT
>CACYDE010000173.1 GCA_902773045.1 uncultured Ruminococcus sp.
ATTTCCTTAAAAAATAAATATCCCATTAGCTCTATATAGTTTTTGAATTAACAGAGAAAATGTAAATGTTTTCTCGTTAAGTTGGTCAGAGCGAGGGGTTCGGGGAGCTGTGCTCCCCGATAGGTGTGGGCGAAGCCCACACCTACCTTAGCCCCCTTCTTCCTTGAGGAAGAAGGGGGCTGGGGGATGATGGTGACACATCTAAAACTCATGGGGAAGAGATTTGCTGTGTTCTATAGCACAAACCAACCGGTTAAGTTAACTCGTTGTGCTATTAAAAATTCACCTTATTTCTTCTTTGACCGGCAATTCGCCGTGCTCTTGCCTTTGTTCTTGGAGTGGGAAAGTTGTATTTTTTATGATTTATTATTTTTTCGCATATCTCAGTTAGTCTGATTTCGCTGAGGGCAGTTTATTTCCTACACTGATTTGCTGCGTCAGCGACCAAAGACTCTGCCTTTGGAAACCGCCAACGCCCGAAGAAAGTACCCTTGGGGTGCTTTTGAAAAAGTTGTATCAAAACTTTAATATTGCTTTTTTATAGCACAACGAGTTAAGGCAATAACATTGGGTATGGGTGACTCCGAAAAAGTTGCCTTAATAATTCGATTGTGGATAGTCCATTTATCACAAAATAAAAACAAAGAGGTGTTTATTCTGGAAAAGTTAAAAAGAGAGAAACTCGCCGAAGGCATGTACTTCAGCACAATTTATGATGACAGATTCAAAACGGGCAGGATCTCGGTTACGATGCTCGTTGATCTTGACGAAAACAAGGCGGCGGCGAATGCGATAGTTCCAAATATCTTAACGCGTTCCTGCAAGGCTTATCCAACATTTTTGCAGCTCAGCAGAAAGCTTGATTCGATCTACGGAGCTTCCCTCACGGGAGCAAACGGAAAGCTCGGAGATTTTCAGACTCTCTCCCTTTCCGCAGCCGGGATCGACGACAGATACAGCTTAGACGGAGAATCGGTTTCAAAGGAGATGGCGGAGCTTCTTTGCTGCGCGCTGTTTGAACCCAACGCCGAAAACGGCTGTTTCTCGGAAGACGATTTCAAGCAGGAACAGCGTCAGCTTTTTGACGCGATCGATGCCCAGTTCAACGACAAGCGCGCCTACTCGGTGAAGAGATTTCTGGAGACTATGTTCAAAGGCGACAAGTACGGCGTAAATAAGTACGGAACAAAAGAACAGGTGACCGCTCTCACGTCAAAGACTGCTTACGAAGCATATCTTGAAATTCTGAAAACCGCGAAGATAGAGATCATGTATCTCGGAAGCAGCAGCACCGATGATATATGCAGGCTTTTCAAGGAAAAATTCTCGGCGGTCGAAAGAACTCCGAAGGAAGGAAAGACGGTCGTTCTCGCCGAATCGGACAAGGTTACTCAGCAGAGGGATTCTCTTGACGTTGTTCAGTCAAAGCTCATTCTCGGATTCTCAACGAACTGCGCAGATCCCGACGATAAAGTTCCGGAAATGAAGCTTGCGTGCGCTCTTCTGGGCGGAACGGCTCATTCCAAGCTGTTTAACAATGTCCGTGAAAAGCTCAGTCTGTGCTACTACTGTACTTCAAACTACAACCCTTCAAAGGGCTTCATAACGATCGAAAGCGGCGTTCAGACCGAGAATATCGAAAAGGCGAAGGAAGCCATTCTCAGAGAGATCGAAGAAATGAAAAAAGGAAATATCACAGACGATGAAATGAACAGCACAAAGCTCAGTCTGACGAACAGGTATATGAGTTCGGTCGATTCGGCAGTCGGCACTCAGGCGTGGTATACAGCTCAGCTTCTCAAAGGAAAGCAGACGTCGCCCGAGGAAGAGGCGCAGGCGATAGGCGCGGTGACAAAAGAACAGGTCATCGAGGCGATCAATAAAATCAAGCTCAACACAATCTATGTTCTTACAAACGACAGCGTCGGGGAGGGTGAATGATGAATATTAAAACTGTTGAAAGCAAGCTTGTAAAGGACAAGTATTATATCATTGACCACCCGTCCGGACTTACGATATACGTCTATCCGAAAGAAGGCTACAGATCCACCTACGCTATTTTCGGAACAAATTACGGCTCGGTCAACACAAGATTTAAAATAGACGGCGGCGAGGAGATCACCGTTCCGGACGGTATTGCGCATTACCTCGAACATAAGCTCTTCGAAAGCGAGGACGGCGATGCTTTTGCGAGATACGCCAAGACGGGTGCAAGCGCAAACGCCTATACCTCTTTTGAAAAGACCTGCTACCTTTTTTCATGCACCGACAAGTTTGAGGAATCCTTTGAGATCCTTCTCGATTTCGTTCAGTCTCCGTATTTTACGGCCGAGACGGTTGCGAAGGAACAGGGAATAATCGGTCAGGAAATAAAGATGTATGATGATTCTCCGAACTGGAGAGTAATGTTCAACACGCTCGTGGGAATGTATCACAAGCACCCCGTGAGAATTGATATTGCCGGAACGGTGGAGTCTATTGCCGAGATCACCGCCGAGAAGCTCTATGAGTGCTACAACAGCTTCTACAATCTTCACAATATGGTTCTCTGCGTTGCGGGAAATACAAACGTTGAACAGGTTCTGTCGGTCGCAGACAAAATGCTGAAACCCTGTGAGGAGCATAAGATAGAAAATATTTTTGAACCTGAGCCTTATGAAGTCGCAGAGAAATATGTCGAGCAGATCTTCCCCGTGACGATCCCTATGTTCACTCTCGGATTCAAGGAAAACATCGGCGAAAAAGCCGCAACTTCAAAACAGCTTGCGTATACGGATATTCTTCTTTATATTCTCGCTTCGCCGTCGAGTGTTCTTTACAACAAGCTTCTTGACGAGGGACTTATCAACGAATCCTTCGGCTTTGAATATATGGAGGGACCGAACTATGCGGCGGTTCTTTTCGAAGGTGAATCAAGAAATCCGAAGAAAGCGGCCGAACTGATAAAAGACGCGATCCGTGAGATCAAGAAAAACGGGATCAGCGAGGAAGAATTCAACATCGCAAAGCGTTCGATCTACGGAAGTTCCGTTTCCGGTTTTAACAGCAATGAGAATATTGCGAATATACTTGTTGACATGCACTTTAACGGCAGGGAGCTTTTTGAATATGTTGACGCTGTCGCCGCCTCGACCATCGAAGACATCGAAAATCGGCTGACGGAAATTCTCGATCCCGACAACTGCACATTATCGGTTGTTAAGGGCGAATAATTATTTCCTTTTGAGAGGGAGTTAAAATGTCATCATTTCATGTATCGTTTCCCGGGTTTGGGTGGGAGTTTGATATTTCACCGACAGCCTTTTCGATAGGAAGCTTTTCCGTCTATTGGTACGGGATAATTATTGCGGCAGGCTTCGTTCTTGCTGTGGCTTACTGTATGAAAGCGGCGAAAAAGTCGGGGATAAACGAAGATAAGCTTCTCAACTGCGTAATAGTCGGATTGATAACCGCTATAATCGGCGCGCGGCTTTATTACGTGATTTTCAGTTGGGATTCATTCAAGGGCGACCCGATAAAGATAATCAACATTCATCAGGGAGGACTTGCGATTTACGGCGGTCTGATCGGCGCACTCGCAGGCGGTCTGAGCGTGGCGAAGATCCAGAAAATGAAGCTTCTTCCGGTTCTTGATGTTGCGGTTCTCGGATTTCTCATCGGTCAGGGGATCGGACGCTGGGGGAATTTTATGAATCAGGAAGCTTTCGGAGCGGAAACCGCGCTTCCGTGGAGAATGGTTTCCGAAGGAACCGGGGGAGTGGGAGTTCACCCATGTTTTTTCTACGAATCGGTGTGGTGTCTTCTTGGATTTGTGATACTTCATTTTGTTTCAAAGAAAAAGAAATTTGACGGAGAGATCTTTTATCTTTATCTTGTGTGGTACGGATTTGAAAGGACTTTGGTCGAGGGGCTGAGAAGCGACAGTTTGTATCTTCCTTTTGCGCCTGTCAGAGTTTCACAGCTTCTTTCGGTGATCCTGTTTCTTCTTGGTCTGACTCTTGCGGTTATAAATTTTATGAAAATAAAAAATCAAGACAAAAAAGCCGAACCGGCAACGCCGGACAAAACGGTCGGGAAGCCCCGACAGGCGCAGTGAACACTAAAAAATTGTTCAAAATTGGTGACTTTACCGCCTGCGTTAAAATTTGTTCCTGAGGAGAGATCAACGAAGCATAAATAACAGATCAATAAAGTAAAACCGGGCAGTCCTTTTTGGGCTGTCCGGTAGATTTTATAGGATATATTTATTATTTTAAAAATAGGATCTATGCCTGTAAAATAGCTATGTAAGGGCGAAGCCCTCTAACCCGGTAATGTCATTATAGCAAACCAAACAAATATCCAGACAAGTTCGACGCCCCGGTAAGCGCATAGCTGCGTTGTCGTCCTCGACATACGCCCGAA
>CACYDE010000174.1 GCA_902773045.1 uncultured Ruminococcus sp.
CATAACTCTCCGAACCCGACTTTTTAAACACGTGAAGATAGTTCGTTTGTTACATAACTCTCCGAACCCGACCGAAAGTTAATCTTTTACGGTCAGTTCTTGACCAACTTTATTGAAAGTCTCGTTTTTCTTTCAACAAACCTTGATAATTTGCCTGCGGCGCTCGCCGCCTTTTTTTACACGTGAAGATGGTCTTAGATTTACTGTCCACAACTCAAGCACTTTTCCTGTCGAACCAAACAGTTGATTCTATCTTACTGCATTGACGTCACCCATCCCCCCCTTTCCCTCGAGGAAAAGGGGGCTTTTAGGCTGTGGCTTCGCCCACGCCTATTGGAGACTGCGTCCCTAAACTCCTGCCATTCGAACTTCATGTTTTCTTAAGGCAATACCCCACAGAGGCAGTGCCAAATATGCAAGCAGATTTGGTGCTGAGCCGTTAGGCGTACTTTGTGCTGTGTTGCCTTAAGTTATGGATATCAGTCTTCACGATATTCTTCAATAATAAACGATTCAAGAATATCCCCTTCTTTGAGATCCGAGAACTTCTCAAGACCGATACCGCATTCGTAGCCTGCGGATACCTCCTTAACCGCGTCCTTGAACCTCTGGAGAGAACTCATCGTATCTTCAAAAATTACTATTCCGTCACGAACAACACGAACCTGCGAATTTCTCATGACCTTACCGCTGAGAACATAAGAACCTGCGATAAAACCGACATTTTTAATCTTGATAACATTACGGCATTCTGCACGTCCGAGAACTACTTCTCTCGTCTTCGGCGCGAGCATACCCTTCATCGCACTCTCAATTTCCTCAATACAGTCGTAAATAATTCTGTAACAGCGGAGATCTACTCCGTCACGCTTTGCATTTTCTTCTGCGACCGGATCGGGTCTTACGTTAAATCCGACTATGATCGCGCTTGACGCAGAAGCAAGCATAACGTCAGATTCTCTGATTGCGCCTACCGCTCCGTGGATCACATTTATTCTTACTTCATCGTTCGACAGCTTTTCAAGCGATTGCTTTACCGCTTCAACCGAACCCTGAACGTCCGCTTTAACAATGATCTTAAGTTCCTTGACTTCACCCTGCTGCATCTGCTCAAAAAGGTTGTCAAGCGTCACAACACTCGGCTTCTGAGCGTTGAACTGCTCTTCCTTAGCCTTTGACTTTCTCTGTTCAACAAGCTCACGCGCAAGTCTCTCGTCGGAAACTGCGTTGAAAACATCACCGCCCGACGGAGCTTCGTCAAGACCCGTGATCTCAACAGGATAAGACGGACCTGCTTCCGTAACTCTTTCTCCTCTGTAGTTAGTCATAGCTCTGACCTTACCCACAGATGTTCCGGCAACAACGATATCACCCACTTTGAGAGTTCCGTTCTGAACAAGCATAGTCGCAACAGGACCTCTTCCTTTGTCGAGACGTGCTTCGATAACAGTACCCTTTGCGGCTCTGTCGGGATTTGCTTTCAGTTCTTTCATATCCGCAACGAGCAGAACCATTTCCAGAAGATCTTCGATTCCGATTTTCTTTTTCGCCGAAACAGGGATACACGGAACGTCTCCGCCCCACTCTTCGGGAACGATATTGTATTCCGTAAGCTGCTGCTTCACCATTTCAACGTTTGCGCCCTCTTTGTCGATCTTATTGATAGCGACAATGATCGAAACGTTGGCAGCCTTCGCATGGTTGATAGCCTCAATTGTCTGAGGCATGATTCCGTCATCGGCAGCAACAACAAGGATCGCAATATCCGTGACCTGAGCGCCTCTCGCTCTCATGGTTGTGAAAGCCTCATGACCTGGGGTATCGAGGAATGTGATCTCCCTGCCGTTGACCTGAGCGCGGTATGCGCCGATATGCTGAGTAATTCCGCCTGCTTCCGTAGCCGTTACGTTTTCCTCTCTGATAACGTCAAGAAGAGATGTTTTTCCGTGGTCAACGTGACCCATAACAACAACGACGGGTGCTCTTTCAACGAGGTTCTCATCAGAGTCTTCGCTGTCGTCGATAATTCTCTCTTCGATCGTTACTACGACCTCACGCTCAACCTTTGCGTGAAGTTCCATTGCAGCAAGAGATGCTGTGTCAAAATCTATAACATCATTCACTGTGGCCATCTGACCCATTGAGAAAAGAACCTTGACCACTTCGGAAGCTGTGACCTTCAATCTCATCGCAAGCTCCGAAACAACGATCTCATCGGGGATCTGAACCGTGATAGGCTTGCTTTTTCTTTCCGCAGCGATTCTCTTCAAGCGCTCTGCTTCGGTTTCCTTTCTGGAATTCTTCGGCTTTCCTCTGCGCTGTGACTTCTGATTGATCTTCTGCTTGCTGACGGTATTGTCGCTTTTAATTTTTTCGCTTGCAAGGTTGTCGTATTTTTCGTTGTATCTCTCGATGTCAACAACTGCCGCTCTGGTGTCGATAACTCTTCTGCGGCTGCCGTTGTCATCCTTGTTTTCATTATTGTTCCCTGCCTTAGAGGAATTATCCTTCCCGGGTGCAGCCTTCTCTTTTGAAGCCGCAGGCTTTTGCTCCGACTGCTTTCTCTTTCCGTCGTTTTTCTGTCTTTCGTCGGACTTTGGCGCGTTGTTTCTGTTTCTTCCCTGAGTTTCGTTCTTTTGATCGTTCTTCCTGAACACTTTTTTATCGCCCGAGGGCTTTCTTGCGTCCTTGGGCTCTTTTGAAGCTTCGGGCTTCACTTCTTCCGAAGGAGCCTCTGCCGCCTTATTTCCCGAAGAAAGATAATCGTCCAAGCTTTCGACTCTGTTCGTCTGAGTGAAGTGCTCGAAAACAACGTTGAGTTCTTCCTCCGTCAGAGTGGACTGTGAATTTTTCTTTTTCGCATTTTCCGAATGCTCCGAAAGCGCGTTTGCGATATCCTTCGGCGAAACATTAAGATCTTTCGCGATTTCACTAACCTTATATTTTATCATCATATTGTCATTCCTCCTTATCATCGGCAAGCTTCTTTTCAAGACTTCCGGCGAATCCTTCATCATCTACCGAAACGACCGCTGCCGTTTTTCCCACGGCGGCGCTGAGTTCCTGCTTTGAACTCTTTATTACAATACTATGCACATTATATTCCTCAGCATTTTTAAGTACGATCTTTTTTGTGTTTGGGGAAATATCGCTTGCCATAACGACCAGCTTTGCGCTGCCCTTGCTCATAGAGTCGACCACGGGGTCACAGCCGATCGTAAGTTTTCCCGCTCTTCTGATAAGACCTAAAAAGCCAAGAATTTTACTGTTCACTTTTTTCGAGCGCCTCCTTCATCACCTCATAAACGTTTTCGGGGATCCTGCATGAAAGCGCTCTTTCGAGCCTTCTCGCCTTTCTTGCGGTTTCAAAGCATTTTATATCACGGCAGATATAAGCTCCGCGGCCTGCTTTTTTTCCCGTAAGATCGAGCGATATTTCGCCCTGAGATACGACCTCGCCCTCGTCATTCTTTTCTTCGGGGGCTTTAACAACTCGAATAAGCTCCTTTTTCGGTTTCATCTCACCGCAGCCGTTACACTTTCTCAGGGGTATTTTCTTTTTAACCACAGTCACTCCGCCTTTCCGAACATCACTCCGAAGCTTCTTCGCTTTCGGACTCTTCCGTCGTTTCCGCTTCTTCCGCTTCTTCCGCTTCTTCCGTTTCTGCGGTTTCTTCCTTGACAGTCTCAACTTCTTCGGCATTCTCGGAAGAACCTTCGTTCTGAGCGGTTACATCTCCGATCGCCTCGGACGCTGCGGAAATATCAATATTTTCCTCAGCTTCGGTATTTTCCTCCCGAGCCTCGTCATCCTTTTTTTCGGGATCATCTTCGCCGTAGAAACCGCTTTCGGGTCGGATATCGACCTTCCAGCCCGTAAGTCTCGCAGCGAGTCTTGCGTTCTGACCTCTGTTTCCGATAGCAAGTGAAAGCTGGCTGTCCGGAACAGTGACCCGACACGCTTTGTTCTCCTCGTCAATAATTTCTACGCTGAGAACGTTGGCAGGCGAAAGAGCCGCAGCGATGAACTCTTCGGGTTTTTCCTTAAACTCAATGATATCTATTTTTTCTCCGCCAAGCTCCTCAACGATCTTGGCAACTCGGATTCCCCTTGAACCTATGCATGCGCCCACGGAATCCACGTCGGGGTTTGTGCTGAGAACGGCAAGCTTTGTTCTCGAACCGGCTTCTCTCGCGATAGACTTTATCAGAACTGTTCCGTCATAGATCTCCGGGACTTCAAGTTCAAAAAGTCTTTTCACAAACTCGTTGCATGTTCGGCTGATAACGGCGCGTGGACCTTTGTTCTTTCCTTTTTTTCCGGGTTCATGTTCCTTTACGTCAGCAATATAAACCTTAACACTGTCGCCCTCTTTTAGTTCCGCAATACCGACCTGTTCTGCCTTTGTCAACGTAGCGATCGACTTATCTATTCTTATCGAAGCATTTCCCGTTGTCGGGTCGATATTTTCAACTACCGCGGTAACGATCTCCTGATTCTTCTTCTTAAACTCTTCGAGAGTGATCTCCCTCTCCTTATCTCTTATTCCCTGACGAATAACGCTTCTTGCGTTCTGAACCGAAATTCTTCCGAGATTTTTCGTATCAACGGGAATTCTGACCTTACTTCCTACGATCGCGTGAACATCAATTTCTCTCGCTTTTGACTCATCGATTTCACGGTCGCTGTCGGTGACCTCGTCAACCACCGTTTTCTGAATATACGCCTGAAAAATACCCTTCTCGATGTCAACCGCAAAAACAACGTCGTCATTGTTATAATTGCTCTTACAAGCCTTCTCGATAGACTTCTTTATATTCTCCAGCATTGCTTCCATGGGAATACCCTTGGTCTTTTCAAGCTCCTGCATAGCAGAGAACATTTCCTTCAAATCATTACCCTTATTAACATCCTTCTTCTTCATTTCCAATCTCCTTTTTTAACACGTGAAGTTTTTTAAATACGTGAAGATAGTTTTAGAGTTACATAAATTCACGCACCCGACCGAGAGCTGACTTTTTACGGTCAATTCCCGACCAACTTTTTTAAACACGTGAAGATAATTTCCTTGTTACATAACTCTTCGTACCCGACCGATAGCTGACTTTTTACGGTCAATTCCCGACCAACTTTTTTAAACACGTGAAGATAATTTCCTTGTTACATAAATTCACGCACCCGACCGATAGCTGACTTTTACGGTCAATTCCCGACCAACTTTTTTAAACACGTGAAGATAGTTTCCTTGTTACATAACTCTTCGCACCCGACCGATAGCTGACTTTTTACGGTCAGTTTCGTACCGACTTTGCTGATAGACTCGTTCCTCTTTCAAAACCCTTGTTAATTTACCTGCGGCGCTCGCCGCACCGACTTGATTGATTATCTCATTTGCCGATAATTATGATATCATTACATATCAAAATCATCAAGCTTAATATAAACGGCTTCTTTCCTGTTGAACGTTACTTCGTTCTCACCGCCGTGATCCTCAATAGTTACTTCACCGTTTTCATAGGCTTTGAGTTTTCCGTCAAATTCCTTTCCTATTCCTTCGATGGGTCTTATCATCTTCACCAAAACGTCCGAACCGATATATGCCGAAAAATGCTCGTCTTTCACAAGCTCTCGCTCTATCCCGGGTGAACAAACTTCAAGACAATATTCGCCGTCGATCGGGTCAAGCTCATCAAGCGGAGCGTCTATCGCGCGGCTGACCTTTTCACAGTCATCTATGGAAATACCGTTCTCGCTGTCAATGAATATCCTGAGATACCACTGAGCGCCCTCCTTGACGTATCTTACGTCCCAAAGCTTTAATCCGAAACCGTTCACAATAGGTTCAACCAGCTTCGTCACCGCAAGAACAGTATTTCCGCCTTTATTTTTTGCCAACAAAATCCCTCCGTTACAAATACAAAGGAGCGGGCTTTCAAAACCCACTCCTTACTTTACAATATTTTACTTTAATATTATAACACAGTTCCCGATAAATATCAAGCATAATTTTTTTAAGATCCGAATTTTTTCATACTGAAAAAACAATGTCCGCAGCCAAAACATTATCGTCTGTCAATTAAATCTTCCGATTCCGATTTATCCGTACCGCCCTCGGAAGTCTCTTGAATTGCAGACAACGACCCACGAAATACCGATCAAATTCTGTTTTCATGCCGTAAAATTGGTAATACGAATCACTTGAAATATTTCACATACCACGGATTATCTTCTACGAAGTCTGATTTTCTGTACCACTCTTTCGAACTCTCGCCATCGGTGAAAGACGGTGAGATCACAAGAGTATTGTTGTCATCTTTCAATTCGACTCTGATATCATCGGAAACCGTTCCTATGTCGGTCAAGACCATAGTTCTGCCGTCCTTAAAATGATAATTAAACGATGCTATCTTGACTCTTTCTATCGGCAGCGATCCGAGTCCGATCATCGAACCGGCATCAGTCGCCGAATAATATGTCACCTGTTCTTCGTCAAAGTTAAGGATCAGTGCGCTCTCCATGCTAAAGCCCGCCATGCCTACTTTGTCCACTCTCACCCACTCGTCCGATGCGAGAACTTCCTTCAATTCCTTCACGGCTGCTCGGCTTGATATATAACCTCCGATCTTGAACGCTCCGAGAGCGGCGGCAAATATCGCCAGCCCCACCGCGGCAATAGTTACGCTTTTCTTGTTATCTCTGATAAAACCCGCAATGTCCATAATATACCTCCAATTTATAAATGTGCAGCTATGACACGCAAAATCCCGTTTGACAGAACATATGACGCAGACGCGCAAAACATTTTCCGACCGTTTTTCCGGGTATGCCACGCTGCCGGTTTATATAAAGTTTAACATAAAGAAAAATATAAATCAAAACAAAAAAATAAAGAAATACAAAATTATTTTAGTGAAGCTGCCGGCAGCTTTATTTCCGGACAAAAGAAAAAACCTGCCCATAAAGCAGACGCTTACGGACAGGTTAAAATTACAGTTCAATAACCGATGACAGAAAAGATCAAGCCTTTCCGACAGAACCGAAAAGTTCCATCTTCTCTTTAACGGTAGCCTTGATAGCCTCAAATCCGGGAGCAAGGAGCTTTCTCGGATCAAAGCCTTTACCCTGAAGGTCCTTGCCTTCTTCGATGTACTTTCTTGTAGCTTCCTGGAATGAAAGCTGGCATTCGGTGTTAACATTGATCTTTGAAACACCGAGAGTGATAGCCTTCTTTATCATGTCGGCGGGGATACCTGTACCCCCGTGAAGAACGAGCGGCATCTCGCCTGTTTTAGCCTGGATAGCGTCGAGAGTCTCAAAAGAAAGACCCTGCCAGTTTTCGGGGTACTTGCCGTGGATATTTCCGATACCTGCCGCAAGCATATCAACGCCGAGATCTGCGATGATCTTACACTCTTCGGGATCTGCACACTCACCCATGCCAACAACACCGTCTTCCTCGCCGCCGATGGAACCAACTTCACACTCGATCGAAAGGCCGAGATTATGAGCAACGTTTACAAGTTCCTTTGACTTTGCAAGGTTCTCCTCGAACGGATAATGCGATCCGTCGAACATGATCGAAGTAAATCCTGCTTTAACGCACTTGTAGCAGCCTTCGTATGTTCCGTGGTCAAGATGAAGAGCAACCGGAACGGTGATACCGAGAGACTCGTCCATAGCCTTTACCATAGCTGCAACAGTCTTGAAGCCTGTCATGTATTTTCCTGCGCCTTCGGAAACACCGAGAATAACAGGTGAATTTAATTCCTGAGCTGTCAGAAGGATAGCCTTCGTCCACTCCAGATTGTTGATATTGAACTGACCTACTGCATAGTGACCTGCTTTTGCTTTTACGAGCATTTCCTTAGCGTTTACTAATGCCATTGTAATCACACTCCTGAAATTTTATATATAGGGGACTAACCCCTCTCGTTGTAATTATACTATATTTTGGGATAAATATAAAGCGATATTGCAAATTTTTTTAAAAAATTTAATTTTTTTTCAATTTCCTCGCTCCCGAAAAATAATTATAATAATGCAAACTTGCGGCTTCGCCGTCAGATGTGTATAATGATATTATATAACATTAATGTAAAAAGAAAATTTATTCTCGGAAGGTGTTTAAATATGATATTTTATTTCTCGGCAACCGGAAACTGTAAGCGTATCGCAGAGGATATCGCAGAATATCTGGGTGATCGGACTCTTCCCATGACCGAATTTTTGCGGTTCGAAAGCTACACTGCCGATATCTCCGACGAAAAAAGAATAGGCTTTATCATGCCGACCTATGCTTACGGTCTGTCTTTGATCGCGGAAGAGTTTTTCAAAAAAATGAACTTTGCTTTTACAGATCGTCCTTACACATTTCTTGTCGCCGCATACGGAACATCCCCGGGGAATATCGCTTTTTTCACAAACAAATACCTTAAAAAAAGCGGAATGAAGCTTGACGCAAGATTCAGCGTAAAAACTCCCGACACATGGACTCCCGTTTTCGATCTTTCGGACATAGAAAAGGTCGAAAAAACAAACCGACGTTCCGTCCGTGAAGTAAAGCGTATTTCATCGCGGATCAAAAACTGTGAAAAGGTTCGCCGAATGAAAATGGAAACTCCGTTCTTCACCGCTTTCATTCACAAACCTCTCTACCGCATGCTGAACCACCCCGAAAAATTCACCGTTTCGGAAAGCTGTGTCGGCTGTGGGATATGCAAAAACAACTGCCCCGTCGGCGCTATAGAGATGAAAAACGGAAAGCCTCATTGGATCAAAACACAGTGCGCAATGTGTCTGGGGTGTCTTCACAGATGTCCGAAATTTGCGGTAAGTCTCGGAAAAAACACATCGAAGCACGGTCAATATCTGAGAAAATAAAAAATTTTTTAAAATGATACGGAAAACTTTTTCAAAAAAATTTTTCTCCGCATAGATCCCGAGCATGTCTTTTATCCTCAAAAAAGCGCATATTTACCGACTTTTTCGGCTATCACGAATCCGAAAAAATTTTTTTAAAAAAACTCTTGACAAACGCTCCCCTTTGAGATATAATATTACTTGTTCACTGAGTGAAACGCAACTGAATGAAACACCAAAGTATGGCGATATAGCTTAGTTGGCTAGAGCGTTCGGTTCATACCCGAAAGGTCGGCGGTTCGAGTCCACCTATCGCTACTTCGAACGGCCCGGTGGTCAAGCGGTTAAGACACCGCCCTTTCACGGCGGTAACACGAGTTCGATTCTCGTCCGGGTCACTTTTAAAAGCACGCTTTCAAGGCGTGCTTTTTTGTTTTATTTGTTTTAACTTAAAGATTTGTTTTTTTACGTCTTTTAAGAAGCTTGCAATTTATTTATCAATATGCTATTATATTTAAAACATATCGGAAAAGTATATTTTAAATATTGTGAAGAACGGAGAGAAATGAAATGAGGATCGTTGATTTAATAAAAGGAGAGAAACCTATACTCTCAATGGAGGTTTTCCCCCCGAAAACAAGCGATAAATTTGAAAGTATAAAACACGCAACAGAAGAGATAGCTTCTCTCAAACCCGACTTTATGAGCGTGACCTATGGCGCAGGCGGAGGAACTTCTGATTTCACCGCCGATATTGCCGAAAACATTCAAAAGAATTACGGCGTTCCCGCACTGGCTCACCTCACATGTCTTTCATCGGATAAGGAAAAAATCGAATCGGTCGTTGAAAATCTGAAAGCCAAGGGTATCAATAATATCCTTGCGCTCAGAGGTGACGTTCCCGACGGATTCGACCGTTCCTTATGTCATTATCGCTATGCAAGCGAGCTGATAGACGATATAAAATCCCACGGCGATTTTTGCATCGGAGGAGCATGCTATCCCGAAACTCACCCCGAAAGCGAAAATTCCTATGAAGACATAAAAAACCTGAAACTTAAGGTTGAAAAGGGCTGCGAATTTTTAACAACACAGATGTTTTTCGACAACAATATACTTTATAATTTTCTCTACAGAATACGTGAAGCAGGGATAAACGTTCCTGTTGTCGCAGGGATCATGCCTGTAACAAATGCCGCTCAGATAAAGCGTATAATGTCCATATCCCAGGCTGCTCTCCCCCAAAGGTTCATTCGTATCGTTGACCGCTACGGAACAAAACCCGAGGCAATGAAGCAGGCAGGAATAATTTACGCTACGGAACAGGTCATTGACCTCTATGCAAACGGGATAAACGCGGTTCATATTTACACGATGAACAAACCGGAGGTCGCCTCCGCGATCATGAGTAATCTCTCAAATATTATAAGATAAAACGGGTTGATGGTATGTCGGATTTTACGGTAGAATTGAAAATAGCCGAAAAAGGCGAAGTCAGGACGGTCAGAGAGGAAGCCGTGCGCTACCTGGGCTACGGAAAAAGATCGCTTGATGAGTTCACCGAAAAAATGACAGCAGACTGTGAAAAGGAGCTTCTCGAAGCCGTGAACGCTCGCTGCTGCTACGCGAGAACGAAAATCGAATTTCCGAGGAATAACGTCGTTGACATCGGATTCGGAGAGATCGAAAGTCATGATCTCTTCACCCATCTTCAAGGCTGTTACGGAGCGATCCTTTTCGCCGCCACTATCGGGATAGGCGTTGATCGGCTTATCGCGAAGTACAGCCGGATCTTCCCGGCAAAAAGCGTTATCATTGACGCTCTCGCCTCGTCCGCTATCGAGTATTGGTGTGACAAAGCCGAGACTGAAATAACGAAAAACATCGAAAAGCATTGTTCAAGATTCAGCGCAGGCTACGGAGATTTTCCGCTGAGCTTCCAGAAGGATTTCGTGAACTGCCTTGATATGACAAGAAAACTCGGAGTCACTCTTTCGGACTCGCTTCTGATGACTCCCACAAAATCCGTGACGGCTGTGATCGGTCTCGGCGCGGAATCGAGAACATGTGACAATAAATGTATGCGCTGCACAAATAAACATTGTATTTACAGAAGTACGTAAAGAATAATACTTATTCTTCTGCCGCTCGCCGCAGAAATTATTACCGTGATCGTGTCGGCGGAAAAGGAGCAATATCAGATTATGAATATACTTGAAAAGATAAAGACTTCAATAACATATTTTGACGGCGGAATGGGAACTATGCTCCAGGAAAGAGGACTTGCTCCGGGAGAGCTTCCCGAGCTTTGGAACATTACTCATCCCGACGTTATTATTGATATACATAAAGCATATCTCGAAAGCGGCTGCAATATTATTACCGCAAATACATTCGGCGCAAACCGCCTGAAATTCGATAATCTTGAAGAGATAATCTCCTGCGCTGTAAAAAACGCAAAAGCGGCGACAAGTGAATTTGACGGTGACAGATATGTTGCGTATGACATCGGTTCTCTCGGAAAAATGCTGAAACCGCTTGGCGATCTCGAATTCGAGGACGCCGTTTCACTATTTGCGGACGGAATAAAGATCGCCGAAAAAAGCGGAGCCGATCTTATCCTCATTGAAACGATGAACGATTCTTATGAAACGAAAGCGGCTGTTCTTGCCGCCAAAGAAAATTCCGATCTTCCGATCTTTGTCACCTGCGTATATGACGAAAACGCAAAGCTCATGACCGGCGCCGACCCTGCGGCGATGGCAGCTATGCTGGAAGGTCTCGGAGTCGACGCACTGGGAATGAACTGTTCACTCGGACCCGAGCAGATGATAAAGATCGTTCCAAAACTCGTTTCGGAAACAAGTATCCCTGTTATCGTAAATCCCAACGCAGGGCTTCCGAAAAGCGTTAACGGGAAAACCGTATACGACGTAGACGCAGAAGCATTTTCGGATTATATGGTCGATATCGTGAAAGCCGGAGCCACCATAATCGGCGGCTGCTGCGGAACTACTCCCGAGTTTATAAGAAAAACTGTTGAGAAAACGAAGGATCTGCCGTTTAAACTCCCCGAAAAGAAAAACAACACAGTCGTTTCATCTTATACTCACGCCGTCAAGGTCGGAAGCGTTCCAATTCTCATAGGCGAAAGAATAAACCCGACAGGTAAATCCAAATTCAAAGCCGCGCTCAGAGAAAACAATCTTGACTACATTCTCAACGAAGGTATCAACCAACAAGACGCAGGAGCCGATATTCTTGACGTCAATGTCGGACTCCCCGAAATCGACGAAGTAAAAATGATGGTCAGCGTTGTGACGGAACTCCAGGCGGTCAGCGATCTTCCCCTGCAGCTTGACACGGTCGATCCCACGGCGATGGAAAAGTCGATGAGAATCTACAACGGAAAGCCGCTCGTAAATTCAGTGAACGGAAAACCGGAAAGCATGAAAGCGATCTTCCCTCTCGTAAAAAAATACGGAGGAGTCGTAATAGCGCTCACCATCGGAACGGCAGGGATACCGGAAACTGCCGAAGGAAGATATGAGATAGCAAAAAACATTATTGACGAAGCCGAAAAATACGGTATCGACAGATGCAACATAATCGTCGATCCGTTGGCTATGACGATATCCTCGGACATCCGAAGCGCAAACGTAACGCTTGAAAGTATAAGACTCATCGAACAGCGTCTCGGAGTTCACACAAGTCTCGGAGTTTCAAATATCTCTTTCGGACTTCCGAACAGAGATTTTGTTACATCAACTTTTTTTGCGATAGCTATGCAGAACGGACTTGACTGTGCGATAATGAATCCGTTCTCTTTCGAAATGATGAAAATTTATCACTGCTACAAAGCTTTGAGAGGCATGGACGAAAACTGCGGAGAGTATATTGCTTACGCCTCAAACATTACCGCGTCAAACACATCGACGGTCACGGAAAGTAAAAAATCTGCTTCCGAAGACTCCTCCGATCCGCTTATGCACGCAATAATAAAAGGTCTCAAAGAAAAAGCAGGATCCGTTGCGGCTCGGCTTGTGAAGGAAAACGATCCGCTTAAAGTCGTCAATGAACAAATAATCCCCGCTCTCGACACGGTCGGAAAAGGATTCGAAGAGAAAACTGTTTTTCTCCCCCAGCTTCTCATGAGCGCAGATGCAGCCAAAGAAGCGTTCGAAGCGGTCAAAGCTGCTCTCACGGGAACAGATCAGCCGAGCAAGGGTACGATAATTCTTGCTACCGTGAAAGGCGATATCCACGACATAGGGAAAAATATCGTCAAGGTTCTTCTCAGCAACTACGGATTTGACGTTATTGATCTCGGAAAAGACGTTCCCCCGGAAACGATCAGAGACTGCGCGGTTGAAAACGATATAAAGCTTGTGGGACTGAGCGCGCTTATGACGACTACCGTTCCTTCGATGGAGGAAACAATAAAGCTTCTCAGAGAAAGCGGTATGGGCACCAAGGTCGTAGTCGGAGGCGCAGTTTTGACGCAGGAATATGCCGACATGATCGGCGCGGATCATTACGCGAAAGACGCGATGGAAACTGTCAGATATGCGGAATCTATTTTCGAAGAAAAATAATTTTCTTTGAAATTTTAAAATATTATTCTCATTTAAATATAATTCTGACCCCGTATTCTTATCGGATACGGGGTTTTGCTTTCACAAAAAAATGAGTGTAGATAAAAGACACAAAAAGCCAAAATGATATTTGTATAATTTTTTTTACATCGTTGGTATTGAATTATCACCTTATACTGTTATAATTATAGTTGGGGGTGAGAGAATGGATTTTTCTCCTTTGGAACTTGAAAAGGGTGCAGAACGCTGGAATTACAGCAAAGCGGTTTTAATTGTCGGACAATGTGAAGAGCTTGCTCTGAAAAGCGATCTTCCGGGTATCCCCGATACTTTCACAAAAATTGCGGGCGAATCTTACTCAAAAGCGATAATTACCACAAAAGAAATTCTGACTCTTCTCTATCACGGCTATCCCGAAGGAGCAATGGCTCTCAGCCGTATCCTCTACGAATCAATGGTAGTGATGAGATTTCTTTATGAACATCGTGAAGATAAGGAACTTCTTCAGCGCTATATCGATGATTACACCGTGAAGGTTTCGAGAGACAGGATAAAATACTGCAACTACCTTCTTGAATATTCTCAGAGCGAAGACGAAAAAAACGAGGCTCAGAGACTTAAAATCGAAGCCAGAAAGGAACACAACAAACTCAAGGAAAAATATTCACAGTTTCTCTCTTACAACAAGCAGGGGAATTATCTTCACGACTACTGGTGGGTCGGAAACGTCACCCAAAGCCGCAGCTTCGGAGCTATCCAGAATGAAGTCACTCTTGAAAATCTTAAAATACTCTATGTTCTTTCATGCTACAGAGCGCATTCGGGAGTCGTCGGAAACAACGTCCGCTTCGGAACAATGTTCGACGAAACAAGCCTCTCAACGAAAGGAAGTCTTGATGGATTTCAGATTCCACTTTGCTTTTCGCTTGTCTGCTTCGGGATTCTGACGGAAACAACGTTCAAAACGGTTTCGGTTGAATGTGACGACATTATCCATGAAATAGAAAAAATAATTGCTCCGTTCGAGAATTGTTTATACAGATAATTTTATAACAGGCCATTCGATGAATTTATTGATACTGCGTTGAACAATTACGGTCAAAAACAAAAGTATGACCGCACTTTGAGTTGAATATCGGGAAAATTTTTACAATGTTAGAAAATTAGTATAAAATATGTTAGATTACACTTGAATTTTTGCAAAATATTGATATAATATAAGTATAAGGTTTTTTATCTGAGAGGGGCAATAGATATGAACAAGTATATCAGAAAATTAGGTTTCCGCAGTTCCGACGAGATGGAAATGAAAGTTACTATCCAGGCAATAAGATACTCATGGATTTATATGATGTCTTTCCTCGCTATCTGGGCAGTTCTTAAAGCTATCGATGGCAACGGCGAGATCCCCATGGTTCAGATCAGTCTTATTCTTACTGCCGAGCTTTTGTACTTTACACTGCAGTGGTGGTTCACGAAAAAAGCTATTCGTGACAATCAAGAAGCTCACTCCAACAGCAAGCGTTTGACGTCTAAGGGTAAAGGTAAAAACTCTTATGAGTATGTTTACGAAGATGAAGACGGAAACCAGTACGTTTACGAAGAGGTTGAGGTTGAAGAATAATCTGAGCTTAAGGAATTCACGGTCAAGTTTTAAACCCGAAAGCAAACGGCAGCACGGAAATGTGCTGCCGTTTTTCTTGACTCATATTTTTGTTTATTTCTTGAGATTGTAATAAACTGCGATCCCCGCAAAAACCGCAGATGCCACAAACATAAGGATCCCGAACATTCTGACTAAAAATGTAGTTTTCTTGATCCTGTATTTCTGATAAAAACTCTCAGGCGCAAAAGGCATCGCAACGACCGTTATCCCAAGAATAAAAAGCGATACGGAAACAAGAACGTTTCCAAAAACCGGAACGAACATAGCGGATATCAATCCTGCCATGATCGCAATTATCACAATAATATTGATGACGCCGAAAATCTTCTCTTTATCCCTGCGAAACTCATAAAATTTTAACGCCCTTTCTTCACAGTCGCTGTCCTTGCAATACTGCAAATGATAGCTTTCAAGTTCCTTTGCACAATATTCACATTTTTTCAAAAAGATCATCTCCTTAAAATTACAACACCTATATTTTAACTCACCGAGAAAAATCAGTCAATATTTATTTTATATCCGAAAAATCCCCCGACCTGCGTCGGGGGACATTCATTATTTTTGTACTGCCAAATAAATTATCAGACGCGCTCCCATGCACTCCATACGCTGTAGCGTGAAGAATAGGAAGCAAGCATCTCTTCATAAACGCTCTTCTCAACGGGACTTCCGTTTACAAAGTACTTCGTAGTCTCCTCGGTAACCTCGGAAGTAACGGTAGAAGTAACGCGCTCTTCAGGCTCATCGTCTGCGTCTGCGTCATTTTCGTCTTCGGGTTCGTCATAAACCACCGTCTCGTCTTCATCCTCGTCCCCGGGTTCTCCGACAACAACCGGGAGTTTCTTATCCGAATCGTTATCGTTCAGACTGATTTTCACGCCAAACTCGGCTGCTTTTTCGATTTCATCGAAAGTGAACGCTGAGTACTCAGGATAGTAGCCTTCATCGTTAACATCTGCGGAGAAATCGTCGTTATCAGCGTTATCGCCGTTGTCCTCGGGCTGTGATTCATCGTCATACCATGACTCGTTGTTATCATTGTTGTCATCGTTATTCTCGTTCACAGATTCCGTTTGACTCTCGTCGTTCGAGGACGTTCTTCCTTCTTCAACAACGACCTCGGAGGTCACTGTCTTGGTGGAAATATCCGTTGTTGTTCTGAAGTTCACAAGTTCGCTGAGTTTTCCGCCCGACTCAAGGCTGAATATCTTCTGCTCGGAAGTCTTTGTGCTTGAATCTTCCTTCGCAACAGCACCTCTGTATTCCATGCAGATCTTTCCGGTTGTATAATGCACAAGGATAGCGTTGCTGTAGTAGCCCTTACCCTCCGCATACTCATAAAGATCCGAAATATTGTTGTATGTCTTGTAAACAACACACTGTTCGTTCTCGATCTTGACCATGTTGATCGTTTCGACATTGCTTCCGTAATCAAATCTGAGAAGCAGCTCGCTCACTCCGTCGCCGTCCAGGTCAACAATTGCTTTTCCCGTGAGTGTTTCCGTCGCGAGGATAGGATCGTTCGTCGGATTCACTGTCGGGATATTTGCGAGGTAATCATCAAGAAGATCCGTGTCATCTTTTACTCTGACCTTGATCTTCGCCATTGCGTCGGAATTAAGCGGCGAAGAAACCGTAATGAAGGTCACTCCGGGTTTAATTGCCTTGATGTTGCCCTGTTCGTCAACCGTTGCGATGGTGGTATCTTCCGATTCATACGTGTAGACAGGTGAACCGTAACCTGCCGAAAGGATCGTAACTCTTGCGGCTGCGGTCTCCTCTTCCTTGATCTCGAGCATACAGGTGTTCCAGCCTATCGACTCCGTTTCAAGAGTATTGAAGCACGTCATGTAAAGTTCGCTTTCGGAACCGATCTCGGAAAGGATCTTCGTCTTAGTTCCTTCCTCGCTCTTCTCGGAATCGGTTTCGGAAGACGTCTCGGAATCGGATTCTTCACTTTCAATGAGATTTCCGAATTCATCGTACTGAGGTTCTTCGGCCTCGGGCTCTTCCTCTTCTCCTTCATTGATCAGATGGAACATTCTGACGTCGGACTCATCGTTTGCGCCGGTGAAATAAAGCGCAAGTTCAAGATCTCCGTCACTGTTAAGATCCCTGATGATGCTTCCCGTGAGTTCCTTCTTCGGAACCAGAACATTCTCCTCGGAATCCGTATCCGTGCTGTTTTCTTCGTTATCTTCTCCTTCAAGGCCGAGCTCATCGGAATCGGTTTCCGTATCGGTTTCCGTATCCGAATCTATATCCGTTGTTCCTTCAAGGATCGAATTAACAAACTTGTTGTAAATATTGATAGCGTTCTGATCTTCGTCAATAACGTTTACGATCAGAGTGGCCGTTATCGTTTCATTGCTCTTGAGCGTTGCCGTAACGGTCGTACTTCCGGAAGAAACACCCGTTATCCTTCCCTGTTCGTCAACCTTTGCGATTCCGTCATCGTTCGATTTGAGCTTGAGCACCTTGTCCTCCGCATTTTCAGGTTCGATAACTATCTGCAGCGGAACAGTCTCGCCCACCTGAAGGCTGATGGAAGGCTCTGCGAAATGGATTCCCGTGACGCCGCCTTCGTTCACAGACGAGCTTACAGGCTCTTTGGGTTCGCTCGTTTTGTTTCTTGTCAGGAAGAAAATTCCTGCTCCGACGATTGCAAGAACAAGGAATGCAATAATGATTCCTATGACAACCTTTGTCTTCGTTGAGAAAGCGCTTTCGTCATCGTCGTCGTCTTCTTCATCTTCGTCCTCATAATCCTCATCGGTGGTCTCTTCGTCATCGTCACTTTCCATGCCGGTGTCAATGACGTCGTCATCGTCAAGATCTATCTCGTCGACATACTCCCCGTCTTCCTCATCGGCTTCAAAGATGCTTTCGTCTTCGTCCGGATCAATGTAATCATCTTCGTCGTCGACGTCGAAATCTTCCGACTCTTCGTCTTCGTCAAACTCTTCCGATCCAAACTCCTCTTCTTCCTCATCGGCGTCGGGGAGTTCTTCGTCATCCTCTTCGATCTCCGGCTTCTTCTCTGTTTTTTTCTTTTTGAGTTCTTCCTCTCTCTTGCTCTTAGCCGCAGCAAAAGCATTTGAGAAAGACTTCGCCGATCTCATCTTGGGCGAGAGTTCCTCGTCTTCATCGGAAACAGAATCGATCTCATCGAAAAGTTCCTCGGAGGATTCCTCGTCACTGTTCTGAGCCTTTGACTTTTGAATTTCGGGCTTACGCGGGGACTGCTGTTTTTTCGCCTTAGCCTTATCGGCTTTCGCCTTCTTGGCGGCAGCGATCGCCGCCGCGATCTCTTCGTCGGTCAAAGGGGTTTCATCTATGTAGTCACTCATACCAATACTCATCCTCTTTTCCGTTCTTTAATTTTCAGTTTTAGCATTATACAATAATACCGTATATATTATTATATAAAAATGTAAGAAATCGGTCAATAGAACAAAAGCAAAAATTTGATAAAAATATATTAAATGTTTTTGAATTACTGCACAAAAAGGAATTTTTCGACAAAGCAGTACAAAATTCATAAAAAAAATCCTAAACAACCACCAAAACAAAATAATAGTTTTCAGACAAAAAAGCCGAGAACAATTTCAAAAAACTGTTCCCGTCAAACATTTGCAAGCATCGATCCCACCAAAACAAAACAAATAAAAATTTTGGAATTAATGCCAAAACGTCAAATAGCACAACCGTTTTCTTATATTGACATTATACAACAATAAACGACCTAATTCAAGTTTTATTAAAAATTTTACAACAAAAATTTTTATTGTCTTTTTGGTTATTTTTACGAAGCAGCAGGAAAGCAGAAACAGGATCCGAGTTTTGGATCCTGTCGTTTAATTATTATCTATTATCTTTCAAACTGTCAGTCAAGAACGTAGATCATAAGTTCCTGTCTCCCGAAGGCTTCACACGCTTCCTCGGACTCCATATAAAGATCCACGATAATATCGCCTGCCATACATGCAGTTCCCGTATCCTCCGCAACGGCATAGCCATAGACAAAGCTTCCGTCCGCAGAACAGATATAAAGTCTTGTTCCGTAAGGGATAACGTTCGGGTCAACAGCAACCGTTCCGACCTTCGGAAGAGTTCCCGTCGCTGTGATCCCGTCAAGCTCGGTATAAGCTGTGCATGTTCCCACGATGATCTTTGAATATGTATATCCGGCAACCGAATTCACGCTGCTCTCAGGCTGGGAAGAAACGTTATCTTCGCTTACCTCACGGTCGGCGGCAGACGCTTCGGGATCTTTGGGCGAAGATGTCCCGAAGTCCGCGAAAACACCGTTCTCGCTGTCGATCTTCATCCCGCTTTCGATCTCGGCGGTCTTTGCCTCTTGGATCTTTGTTCCGACAAGAACTATCCTGTCAACAGGCTTTATGATAACTTCTCTTGAAATTTCTTCTTTCTCTTCGAGAACTCCGTTGATATATTTTTCTTTATATGTGACCTCGACTGTTCCGTCTTTTCCTTCCTGCTTGACCCGAGTTTCTCCCAAGGGAAGAGCGTCGGTCATTTCTTCAACGATCGTCGGACGGATCTTCTCATCCGCAACCGTCGTGCGTTTCATGACCTTATTAACGTTGACCGTCATTCCTTCTTCAACGAATGCGTCAAGGTCTATCTCCGAATCATCAAGCTCACTGAGTTCACATCCGGCAAACTCCAGCGCAGCGCCGACCTTTCCTTCGGGAACGTAGATCATCTCACGCTTTTCCGCAAAATCAAGGTACATCTTCACGCCTCTTACGACGCTGATCTCCATGTTGTTCTCGAGTTCCTCGGAAACCGAAGGCGTCACGAAATCGTTCGCAGTCACTTCAACGCCCGCAAGCTCCAGCGCATCCGAAACCGTTCCGCCCGTCACGTCAACGAGCGTTGTTCCGCCGTCCGATAAAACTCTGACAGGAAAAGCGCGAACAATGTTTATGTCGATCCTTTCGCTTGATTCTTCCGTGACAACAGCCTCGTCGCCCAAACCAAGTCTGATCCCTGCTTTTTCTATTATATCGAATGTATCCGAAGACGAAGTTGTCACCGTGAAGGTTTCTTCTCCGTCAGTGATATACGCCATTTTACTGTTTGAAGAAGCGCTCATCACCGAAACAGCTGCAGCAATGCCGACAACGGCAACTACAGTAAATTTTTTGAATGTGGATAACCCCGAACTTTTCTCTCTGCCGACAGATCTTCTGTCCTGCTTATGGGAAGTATTCATCGTAATCTCCTTTTACGTCATAATATTTAGACGGCAGCTTGTACGCTCAAAAAAACTTTCAAAACATATAACCCCATTGTTTCATGCCGTTCCGATCCTTTACGAATCAAAGCGCATCGGACGGTCAAAAGCGTTACAAAACAACCATCATCATATAATTTCGCACCACAATTAGTATTATAACCTTTTATTTTCGTCACGTCAAATAAATAACAGAAGTGTAATTTGTATAGTTTTCACAACAATTCCTTAAAATACAGATAAACAAGCCCCTCAAAAACCTTTTTTTCGACCGTATGTTCGCATTTTTCCTGTGCATTATGTAGAAAGTTGCAGAGTTACAAATTGTTATATTTGATTTCAGATTTGAATAAATAGAATAATTATGCGTAATTTTTGAATATTAAAACAGCCTAAAATATTTTGTTATTCCCGTATAAGCTTTATTTATCAGCGTTTCCAAAATGTTTTATTTTAATATTTATACATTTTTATATTAGTTGATTGTTCTTTTTCAGAATTAATAAAATTTTAAAAATTTTATTTTTTATCTCCGCCGCTATAAAAAAAGAATAAATTTGAGAATATCACCTCCGTATTATTTTATGTAATTTTGATATTTATCGAAAAAAGTCGAAAATCCGTTTTAACAAATCTGTAATTCAGACTTCGATTTCTTTATTTTCGGGAAACAAAATTTTATTGAAGTTCATAAGACTTCAACCAAAAAGACCTATGAACTTCAATGAAACATCTATCACGGCTCCGAGGGTTTCTCCATGCTTTTCTTTTTCATTGAGTATTTTAGTTTTGTAGCCATACCTCCCCGGATATGACGCTGAGCTTTATTCGTCTGCATAACCTTATTGACCTCGTTAAAAAGAAGTCCGTCTATTTCTCTGAGCCGCGCTGTGATATCCTTATGTACGGTCGATTTGGAGATACCGAATTTTTTTGCGGCGCTTCTCACTGTGCATTTTGTTTCGATGATATATTCAGCTATATCTATCACTCTCTGTTCCACCGAATCATTCACATCAATTCCTCCGAATCAATTATTTTGCGAATTTTTAAGGCAATACCGCACAAAGATTGTGCCGAAGATGCGCAGTAGATTTTTTCGGCAGAGTGCATAAAAATGCCGCAGGAATACTGACG
>CACYDE010000175.1 GCA_902773045.1 uncultured Ruminococcus sp.
AACGCCTAAAGGAAGATAACCGTACAATTCGTTTTTGGCAATGTATTTCTCGCCGATAACCTTGAAAAGACGTTCTCTGTCCATAGCAGTTCTCCTTTATGCTATAATTCTGACATTGGAAAGATCAAAGCAGACAGCTTTCAGTTCGGGATAACATACACCCGTACACTCTCTGGTGTGGTCATCGTTCCACTCCATTTTTTGCTTTATCTGCTTCATTATGCTCCTTGCGCCTATCTCAGTAGATATTACATTTTCCGAAGGCAGAACAACGGCTTCGATATCCTCAGTACCGCAGGCTCTCATCACAAGCATTTTCTCCTGCATATTGATAAGGATCTGAACCTGTCTCGGTCTGCCGAGCGCTTCGATAGTTCCTTCATTCAGTGTAAAGAGTCCTTCCTTTAAATCAAGGCTCAGTTTTATCTTGTTCATCATTATCCCCCGTTTTTTTCTTATCGTTAGGTGACATATATCCGTCAAGGAAATTCACCTGTGTTGACATATCGTGCTCATCAACCTTCATTCCGAAGCTGTTCTGCCAGTCCTGCGGAAATTCCGCAGCCGCCGCTTTGACCTTGCCTGTGGCGGCGTCTCTTTTTTGCGGCAGGAAACACTCGTGTGACTTGAGGTCAAACAAATACATCTGCTAATCGTTGTAGCGTATTTTCATTCCTTGCAAACGGTATCTGTAAATCGGATCCCAACCCATCATTTCATACAAACGCTCTGCGAATATCTTACAAGTTATCTGGCGGCTCTTTCGTTTATCCGCTTTCATCACGCACCAGCGTATCGCGTCACGAGCTCCTTCGTCGCACGGTCTGATTATCATTTTCTGTTCCGTGGGATTAATAAGGAACTGTATGTACGAAGTGTTTTCAAGCTTGCTGATACACGAATTATTAAACGTGATACTGTTTCCTCTAATCGTCATTGCCGGGTCAAAGCGATGGGAAATGAACTCCCTGCGTACAACCTGATATCCGTCAAAACTGAAATTCTCTTCTTCGGCAAGTCGCTTTGCTTCAAGCTGTTCCTCACGGCTTAATCCGATCTGCTTTGGCATTTGTTGTGTGACCTGGAGTTTAGGCTGAGTATAGCCGGTCGTCCAAGGCTGTAAAATGTCCATTGTTATCCCCCTTAAATACAATCTCTATATTTCTTGTCTTTCCAGATTCGCTTTACAAGAAGCTCATCAAGCAGATCGCATATCTCTTCTGCACATTCAGACAAGTTGTCTTCGTTAAGCGGACTCCCCAAGACATCTTCATATACAGTCATCATAGTTCTTTCGCTGAAAGCACCGTAAACCATTCGGCTCGACTCATCGTGCATGATACATTCACAGCGGTACATATATCCGAGCCAGTAAGCATATGAAAGCTCGTCTATATCGCTGACTTCCACTCCAGATAATTCAAGCAGAGCTTTTGGCGGCTGATAATACTCCGCTTCATACGCCTTTGACAAGACAAGACTCTTGTTATCGGTGTCATTTGTTTTTGAGATAATATCGTCGATCCAGTAAAGCGTTTCAATGATAATTCTCGGATTGTCCATCAAAAGCGGCATTTTCAGGAGCTTTGCAAGGCTTGATTCATCTTGAAAAGACGAGCAGAAATAGTGATCCACCACGCCTGCAAGCTGACTTTTCATATACAGTGGTGCAAAGTTCTCCATTTTCAGCCCCATCGCCGCCGCTTCCATAAACAATAATGCTTGCTTATGACAATACAAGTGGTCGCTCTCAGTAAATTTTCTCTTTGAGCGATATACATCTCCGTTTTTCGGCGATGCTCTTTCGAGCCACATCATACGCTTAACATTGTCAGATAAAGGTCGGCTTTTTGAAGGGTCTCTCGACATTTAATTCACCCCCGTATCATTGGCTGTTACATCAATAACAGTCTGCTCACTTGCGAATCGTTCTGTCGGCGGCTTTGGCGGATTTTGTTCTATCGCTGTCATTAAGCTGTCAATAACATCATCGGAAATTTTGTGTTCTATCTCTGTCGGACGGGCAGGGATAAACCACTCTTCACCAGAATACTCTCCCTCAATATTTCTGAATGCCGATGAATGCTTGAATGCAGGAGTGCCGAAAATTCGCTTGTTAATCTCCAATTCACGCTGTACTTGTTCTGCTATTTCGACAAGCTCCTGCGGCTCGTCACCTGCGTCGGGTGGGAAATAAAAGCTCTTCGAGTCATCAGTACGAGCAGGGGATTCCTCCGACTGTTTTTTCGGAATAATTATCTCGTCCTTTTTGATCGCTTTGCCGATGTAATTGTCGAGATCGAAAACGAGAACTTTCTTTACCGTGTTATCATTCAGCAGTATAGGCATTTCCTGACAATGAAAGCTGTAGTTGTATTCTCGATCCCAGCCTAAGCTGTCGTATAAAATTTTACACAGCGAACTTGCACCCTTAGATTTTCCGTCCCACAAAAAAGCGTTCGGATTCGTATTATCACAAGCTCTTACAATTATCATGCGTTCTACAGGATTAAAAAGAATCTCAACATATTCTGCATCAAGTTTTTTTCGGCAGGATTGGTTAAAGTGAATCTCCCTATTTTTTATGTACAGTATCGGCTCACTTGCTTTGCTGAACATATCGCCGCTGACTACCTGAAATGTCTTTACAATTTCAGCCTGCTCCCGTAATTCTTGTTCTGCCTGATCTTTACCTTCGAATTCGTCCTTTATCTGCTGTTCGGCTTCTGTCAGCTCACGGGCAATTCGTGATATTCCGTGATCGTCTATCATGCCGCCGAGACGGTGCCCTGCGTCGGGTATATATTCGTTTTCCAAATCGGA
>CACYDE010000176.1 GCA_902773045.1 uncultured Ruminococcus sp.
ATAGATGTCAGTTCATCGTTTAATCGAATAGTTCGGTTTTTGTCGGTCTTTTTGCACTGATCTGCATACGGACATCCTGTGCAGTCATCGCAAACATAGATTTCTTCCTGCCTGCCGTAATTATTGTTTTTGGGCAACACCGCGAACGCCCGCCTGACAACTTTTTAAAGGAGTATATCGGTAACAATAAAGCGATCGGAACCGACTGCAATTACATACTCGCCACCCCACACCGGATAGTTGACCGCTGTTAAACCTCGTGATATAATGTTTACAAAATAAAAAAACACGGGTGACTCGAAATGACACTGAATCAGCTTAAATACATCATAGAAATAGCGGAGACCGGCTCAATTTCAATGGCAGCGGCTCGGCTGTTTATAGCTCAGCCGAGCCTTTCAAAGTCTGTTGCGGAGCTTGAAAAAGAGATGGGCATAACTATCTTTAACCGCAGCAACAGGGGCGTGTATCTCTCTGAGGACGGCACGAGATTTTTGTCTTACGCGCGTCAGATAGTCGAGCAGACCGAGCTTCTTGAAAGCGAATACAAAGCCGCTCCGCCGCCGCGCAGAGCTTTTGCGGTATCGTCGCAGCATTATGCATTTGTTGTAAATGCATTCGTGGAGCTTGTGCGTGAGTACGGGAAAAATAAGTATGAATTTACGCTTCGTGAGCTGAAAACTGCTGAGATAATAGAGGACATCCGCACTCACCGCAGCGATATCGGTATACTTTTTCTGAGTAAGTTCAACCGTGAGGTAATACTGCGTATCCTGCAGAATGAGGAAATGAAGTTTGTGAAGCTGTTTACAGCAAAGCCCCATGTCTTTGTCAGCAAGCAGAATCCGCTTGTAGGAAAGGAAAGTGTTTCTCTCGAGGAGCTGCGCGAATATCCACGGCTCAGCTACGATCAGGGGATCAAAAATTCATTCTATTTCGCTGAGGAGCTTCATATAACCGCCGACAGTCCAAAGAATATTATCGTTTCCGACAGGGCAACGCTGTTCAATCTTCTCATCGGGCTTGACGGCTACACCATCTCCTCGGGTATTCTTAGCTCCGATCTCAACGGTGACAACATTGTTGCAATACCTCTGGAGAGCGATGAATATATGGAGATAGGATATATCGTCACCACCGACAGACCAATGAATAAAATAACTATGCGTTATCTTGAGCACCTGAATAAATATATCGAAAGCGTTTCTTGTTGACATCTGATATAGCTTTTAGCTATGGCACGGTATGATTTTTTGATATTAACACATTTCCGTGGAATGTGTTAATATAGATATACCAACAAAACATACCGGAGGAATAGGAAATGAAAACATCGATAATTGGTTACCCGAGAATTGGCACGCTTCGTGAATTGAAATTTGCCTCAGAGAAATATTTCAAAGGCGAGATAACTGCGTCCGATCTGGAACAGACTGCAAAAAAGATACGCTTGTACGATTTGGAGCTTCAGAAAAAAAGCGAAATCGACTACATACCGTCGAACGACTTCTCTTTTTACGACGGAATACTCGACACAGCCTTTCTGCTGAACGCCGTTCCCGAAAGATACAGATCACTCGGTCTGTCAACGCTTGATACATACTTTGCCGCTGCAAGGGGCTATCAGGGAGAAAAGGGAGACGTCAAGGCGCTCGCAATGAAAAAGTGGTACAACACAAACTACCATTACATGGTACCCGAGATAGATGACAGCACAGTTATTAAACTCGTAGGCACAAAGCCGTTCGAGCTGTTCAAAGAGGCTCTTGAAAACGACGCTGTGACAAAACCCGTCGTTATCGGAGCATACACCTTTCTGAAGCTTGCAAGATACACAGGAAAAAAACGTGCTGCGGATTTCGTTGAAGCTGCTGCCGCTGCATATACCGAATTACTGGACAGATTCAGCAAGCTTGGCGCAGAATGGGTGCAGTTTGACGAGCCGTCGCTTGTTACGGACATGACGGACGAGAATATTAAGCTGTTTACTGCATTGTATAAAAAGATACTTGCTAACAAACGAGGCGTAAAGGTACTCGTTCAGACATATTTCGGCGATGTACGAGACTGCTATAATGAAATGTGCGAATTGGATTTTGACGGTGTGGGTCTTGACTTTACTGAGGGAAAAAGGTCACTTGAACTTATAAAAGCAAGCGGTTTCCCGAAGGACAAGGTGCTTTTCGCAGGCGTTGTGAACGGAAAAAACATCTGGAGAAACAATTATGCTCACACGATTTCCGTTATTGATGAAATAAAAAAATACACAGAAAACATTGTGCTGAACACATCCTGCTCGCTTTTGCACGTTCCCTGCACACTTTCAAACGAGGTCAAACTGCCGGACAGCTATAAAAAGCACTTTGCTTTTGCAGAAGAGAAGCTTGAAGAGCTTGCACAGCTCAGGACTATCCTCAGCTTCCCTTCTCCGAATGAGACAGCTGAATACAAAGATAATACTGCTCTTCACAGCGAGCCGAGAATAGGCAGCGACCCTGCCGTCAAAGAAAAAACGGCGGCTCTTACCGACAGAGACTTCATCAGACTGCCTTCATTTGAAGAGCGTGAGAAAATCCAAAAGGCACGCTTTGAGTTTCCCCTCTTCCCCACAACGACCATCGGCTCTTTTCCACAGACCGCTGATGTAAAGGCTGCACGAACCGCTCTTCGTAAAAGCGAACTTTCCGCTGAGGATTATGAGAAGTTTATCTCAAAGAAGATCGCAGACTGCGTTGCACTTCAAGAGGAGATCGGTTTTGATGTTCTCGTTCACGGCGAATTCGAACGCAACGATATGGTCGAGTACTTCGGAGAATGCCTTGATGGCTTCATTTTCACAGAAAAAGCATGGGTACAGTCCTACGGAACCCGCTGCGTTAAGCCGCCTGTTGTCTGGGGAGATATTTCAAGAAACAAGCCTATAACTGTAAAATGGTCTAAATACGCTCAAAGCCTGACTAACAAGCCAATGAAGGGTATGCTCACAGGTCCGGTCACGATCCTCAACTGGTCTTTTCCACGTGAGGATATTTCGCTCAAAGAGAGCGCTCTCCAGATCGCTCTTGCGATCCGAGATGAAGTACTTGATCTTGAAGCAAATGGTATCAGTATTATCCAGGTCGACGAAGCGGCTTTGCGTGAAAAACTCCCGCTGCGCAGATCAGATTGGAAGGAAGATTATCTTGATTGGGCGATACCCGCATTTCGTCTCGTTCACAGCGGCGTCAGACCGGAAACTCAGATACATACGCATATGTGCTACAGCGAATTTGAGGATATTATCAAGGAGATCGACGACATGGACGCAGACGTTATCACATTTGAAGCGTCACGATCCGATCTGACGATCCTTGACGTACTGAAAAATAACGACTTCCGAACAGAAGTAGGTCCGGGAGTTTATGATATACATTCGCCGAGAATTCCATCCACAGCAGAGATCAAGGAAACTATCGGCAAGATGACGGAGCGCATTCCCGTTTCAAAGCTTTGGATAAACCCCGACTGCGGTCTGAAAACAAGAGGAACTGAGGAAACTGCGCAGAGCCTTAAAAATCTTGTTGCGGCAGCAAAAGAGGCGCGATATGAAAACAGCTGATATTTTTAAGAAAAAGACCGTATTCTCACTGGAGATATTCCCTCCAAAACCCGACTCGGACGAGAGCGTTATATACAACACGCTTGAGCAGTTATCGGATATCCGCCCCGACTTCATCAGCGTGACCTACGGCGCAGGAGGTGGAAAAAACGGCTGTAAAACAATAAAGATCGCCTCCGACATCATATCGAGGTTCGGCGTTAGCTCCGTCGCACACCTTCCCTGTATCAATCATACGAAGGAACAAATAACGCAGATCCTCGACAGTATAACAGCAAGCGGAATAGACAATGTGCTTGCGCTTCGAGGAGATATTCCCGAAGGCTGTGTTTTAACCGGCGATTTTCGCCATGCAAACGAACTCGTTTCGTTTATACGAGAAAATTATGATCTGAACATCATCGCAGCCTGCTACCCCGAAACACACCCCGAAAGCAAAAATGCTGTTGAAGATATTAAATACCTGAAACATAAGGTCGATTGCGGAGTAGATCATCTTATAACTCAGCTTTTTCTTGACAATGACGATTTCTATGCATTTCGTGAAAAGACTCAGCTTGCCGGGATCAATGTACCGATCGAAGCAGTCATAATGCCTGTCACAAATAAAAGGCAGATCGAGAGAATGGCGAAACTTTGCGGAATTAAGCTGCCGGCTAAGTTTGCGCGTATTCTTGAACGTTACGAGAATAACCCGATCGCACTGCGCGACGCAGGTATCGCATACGCTGTCGATCAGATAACGGATCTTGTTGCAGAGGGCGTTGACGGGATACATCTTTACACGATGAACAATTCGTTTATTGCGCATAAGATCTATGAAGCGGTGCAGAGTCTGATATAAACCGCAACAAAACAATAATAGGGCTATATTTTTCATATCAGAAAAATATAGCCCCTTACTCTTCTCGGTGTCTGTCTATGTCGGGCTGTGAGAAGTCCTCAGACAATTGCTTTGTAATAATTCTTCATTTTATCTCTTTCTATACTATTGTTAACCGATCCTCTTTGTAATTGTTAAAACAACTGTATTTCCCTTAATTCCGACCGAAATATCATCGGCAAGGTTGGAAACGATCGACTTTTCAAGCTCGTCCCATGCCGCTATACGCTCGCTGTCCTTGCGGTGGGCTAAATCGTCCTTGTACTCTGAAAGTTTCCATTCCTTCGGCGTTTTCTGAGGTGATGTATCGTCAACGCCGGTAGAATTCTCTGCGTTCTCCTGCATCATGAGAGCATATATCTCCATTTTTTCTCTTACCCTGTCCATGATCCCGCTGTATGCGGCGTTTTTGCCGCTTGTGGACGATTTCAGAAGCTCCTCGCGCTTTTGAAGACTCATCTTGCCGATTTCCGCATCAAGACAGATACGGAAGGTTTTACCCTCATGCTCTGCCCAAAGCTCCGCGTCGAAATCTCCTCCGATCTGCGATATCATTCCGAGCAGCTCTTCCGTCAGCAGTCGAATATGCAGTCTGCTCTTACGAGACAGCTTCAGATAATCGCACATACGCTCTGTTTCTTTGAGAGCATCCATTCTGCCAACGCCCTTGTTGTTTACATATATCTTGTTGGTAATCATGCCAGACACCTCACTCGATCGTCAGAATATCTGTAAATCCCGTGATCTCAAAAACCTCCATTACCAACTCTGATACGTTCTTAACGATCATTGTACCCTTGCCGTTCATAGCCTTCTGTGCAGCAAGCAGCACACGCAGACCGGAAGACGAGATGTATTCAAGGAGTGTAAAATCGAATACGAGCTGTGTAACGCCTTCGAGTGAACTGTCCAGCTCCTTTGAAAGCTCCGGTGATGTTGATGTGTCAAGTCTACCCTCGATGTAGATAGTGAGCATGCTGCCTTCCGATCTCTTGTTGATTTTCATGATAAGTTCCTCCAATTTTTTATTTATGTACTGTACTGTCAAAGATTTTGCATTTTCTGACAAACTTATAAGAATAATTATTGTGAACATCTAATTATAACAGCTTTACCGCCAGCATTGTCAAATCGTCAAACTGCGGAGCTTCTCCGACAAATTTGTCGACTGAATCTTTCATATTGGAAAGCAGAGTCTTCGGATCGGCTTCGCTGTCTTGATTTAATGCGTCAAGCATTCTGTCTGTGCCGAAAAGCTCGTTATCATTATTTGTTGCTTCCGCAACGCCGTCGGTGTAAAGGAAAAGTGTGCCGCCCTTTTCGAGTGTCAGCTCATATTCCTTGTATCTCATGCCGTCCATGCCGCCGATAACGAATCCGTGCTTATCTTTGAAAAGCTCAAAGCTTCCGTCGGATTTTTTGATTATCGGGTACTCGTGACCTGCGTTGGCAGCCGTGATCTTTCCGCTCGATATCTCCAGCACTCCGAACCACACGGTGACGAACATTTCCTCGTCGTTGTTTTTACATATCTGAGCATTGACCTGCTCCAATACCTTTGCAGGGCTGCCACTCATTGCAGCGTAATTGCTGACGAGAATTTTAGACATCATCATGAACAGCGCTGCCGGAACACCCTTGCCTGATACATCTGCCATTACAAGTCCGAGATGGTCGTCGTCAAGAAGGAAGAAGTCGTAGAAATCTCCGCCGACCTCCTTTGCGGGAGTCATCGCAGCGTAAATATCTATCTCCGACCTATCGGGAAAAGGCGGAAAAATATTCGGCAGCATATCCGCTTGAATTTTTGTGGCAAGCTCCAGCTCCGCGCCGATACGCTCTTTTTCTGCGGTTATCTTCGTTATCTGATCGATGTAGTTCCTTGTTCGCGTTGAAAGCGTTGCGAAGGATTCCGCCAGCACTTCGATCTCATCATTTGTGCGATAGATATCCTCCATTTCAAACACCAAGTCTGTACCGCTAATTTCATATATGCGATTTGTCATACGCTCTACCGGCTTTACTATTTTGTTTGCTACCGTCAGTGCGCCGACAGTTCCGAGAATGAGTACCAAAGCTAACATAACTATCGTTGTTTGCTGTGATCGCTTAGTTCCGGCTGCGAACCTTGATTCGGTCATACTCAGCGATCATCGTATTTGTTGGCTGTTCGGTCACCTGCTTTTCAACGACAGAAACAACTGCCCAGCCTACCGTTTCCATCGGAGAACCTGCCATGTAGTATTCCTTGTTGCCTATTTTTATTGTTTTCAGACCTGTCTGAGATTCAAGCGCCGATGTAACAAAATCGGCAAGCTCCTGATTATCGGAGCTTCTCAGATCGCATGCTGAGTCCGACAGCTCGACCTCAAATAAGCCGTTGTCCTCGGGCGCAAAGATTACTTGTCCGTTATTGTTCACAACACAAATAAATCCGCCGCTGCCTGCCGACTGCTCAACATAGTCCGACATAGCGTCAAGGAACAGATCGACTCCGACAACGCCTATCAGTTCTCCGTCACGATATACAGGCGCCGAGCATTCAATGCCGATCTTGTCGGTATAGCTGTCTGCTTCGATACCGGTAAAATATAATCCCTTGGCTTCAACTGCACCTTTGTACCAAGGCCTTTCGTATACATTAAAAGATAAAAAATTTCCGTTTTCATCAAATTTGTTGGCGGACTGATCATCAACGCACAGAAGCGTTCCGTCGGAAAGTCCTATAAATACATTGCTAAGGTAGCCGGAATTCTTACACATGGCTATCATCGTGCCGCTCATGTGAGCAGCGACCCCGAGATACTCGGAATGTTCATAGTCAACGCCCTCTCCCCACAGTACCTGCGCCGTATACTCGCCATCATTCGCGGCGTCGGGAGGATAATACGAGTGCGGCTCTAAGCTGCTTTCATGTTCAAAGAGTTCCTCGGCGAGCGTTTGCAGCGTCAGCACGTCGGTTTTCATTTCGTAAAACATATCATCGGCAATATGCGCTTGCAAAGCATTAGTCTTGACCATAGAGTTTTCGATGACCTGCTGCATCGTCTCGCTCGATACCTTTTCTATACTGCCCTGCTGTTCATCCGACGCCTTACTCACAACATCGCCGAGCGATTTTGACTGATAAAATGATACCGCTCCGAAAACTGCTATGATCGCCAACAAAAAGATCAAAACGAGATTCAGAATCTTTTGCTGAAGACCTCCGAGCGTAAGTCCGTATTTCTTTACCATCAGGTCACCGCACCCTTTCTCATAGTAAGAACATTATGCCCGTCGGTAAATTCATACTTAACATCGTCCATGCTCTTTTTAACCATGAAGATCCCCAAGCCGCCGATCTGCCGCTCCTCTGCGGACAGCGTTACATCAGGATCGGTCTTTGATAACGGATCGTAGGGCACTCCGCTGTCGATGAAGATTATCTGCGCCGCAAAAGGCTCGGCAGTAACCTCGATCCGGATCATTACATTGCCGGTGCCGTCGGGATAGGCGTAATTTGCGATGTTCACAAATATCTCCTCGACAGAAATGTCTATCTGCATTTGTGTCTTGATCGGGCAGTCTGCCGCTTCAAGCTGCTCGTCAACGAACGCGAGCACATCCGGCAGCTTATCGACCAGTGCTTCTATCACGAATTCTTTCATCTTTCAATTCCTTATTCTATATTGAGTATGTCGTTAAATCCCGTCACCTCGAATATCTCCATAATAGACTCACCGACATTTATGAGCTTCATACCATCCTTTTTGCTCATCACCTTATGGGCAGACAGCAGAACTCTTAAACCGGCAGACGAGATATAACCGACCTCGGCAAAATCGAGAACGAGCGATTCAATGCTGTCAAAGCTGTTCTTAAACTCAATTTCAAGCGTTGGCGCGGTGGTGGTGTCGATCCTGCCGCTTATTGCTGCATTCAGTACGCCGTTTTCGGTTGTCTTTTTGATCTCCATAATTCGTTCTCCTTCAAAATAATTGTTTGAACAATCGGTACTATAAAAGGTCAAG
>CACYDE010000177.1 GCA_902773045.1 uncultured Ruminococcus sp.
AAAGGTCCGTCATAGTCGCCGCCATCGGCTTCTATATCCTTAGGAATGTAAATTGAAGTCAAGGATTTGCAGTTTCCGAAAGCGTAAATTCCCAAAAATGTAAGGCTGTCGGGAAGATCAACTTTACTGAGTGATTCGCAATCTTCGAATGCATCCCACTCTATTCTGTCCAAGCCTTCGTGCAATGTGACTTCTTTAAGATTGACGCAGCCGGAGAAAGCAGAATAGCCGATCGTTGTTACTGTATCGGGAATATTTATTTTTCTCAAACCGGTGCATTCACAGAACATAAGGTTGTTGATTACCGTTCTTCCGTCAGCCAACGTGACGCTTATCAAAGCGGAGCAGCCGCTGAAAGGACTTTCGCCGTTCACGACGTCCTTCGGAATGTTGATCGACATCAGTGATCTGCAGTTTGAGAATGCGTGCGCTCCGAGGTGAGTCATATTATCCGGCAGAGTGATCTGATGAAGATTGTAACAGTCCTCAAAAGCGTAGCTGCCGATTCGTTCGATGCTGCTCGGAAGATTCACGATGCGCAGCTGACTCTGATCGCGGAAAGCGTCGTCTCCGACCTTTTCGATCGTGTGACCGTCGATCTCCTCGGGGATCGTAAGAACGCTCAGACGATCGGAGCAGCCAGTAACGACTGCGTACTCTCTCCATGTTTCCTCATCGCGCTCAAAATTGTAGTAGAAAACAGGCTCGTAGTTTCCTTCGTCGGTGAAAGCATAGCCGTCGCCGACTCCGCCGTAGCTTGATCCTTTGGAGGTGTAGCGGAACATTGTCGGAACATTTTTCGTTTTTCCGTCTTTCACGCGCGTACATTCGCTGACGCGTTCTCCGTCCTCCCAGTGAGCCACAAAACGGCACGGACTGTTGTATCGCGTGTAATATGGGACGGTGTGGGAGAAACTATTGGAATAGATCGGGGTCTTTATCTTTAAGTACGACCCTCGTTCGGCGTATAGAAAAGCGTCGATTCCCGAACATTTTTCGGGTTTTTCTCCGTCGCCGTATTCGTGGGATTCCCATTCGACCTTGATTCCTGCTTCGGCTTTTATTTCTCCGCTTGCGATTCCTATGTTGAAGTTTGCGGAAAGTTTAAGTCCGAGAGTCATCGTAACGTTCATATCAATTGAGAAGCTTCTTTTGCGGAACCATTCGATGGTTCTGAAATCGCTTCCGCCGAACCATTCCGCGCCCACCTCAAAATCGGCGGTGTAGGTTGCGACGATATTTCCTTCGATGTCATAAATGCCGTAGAGTCCGACCTCGGCGAGTCCGAAGAAGCTGTAAACGCCGAGTCTGACGGTGCTTGATTTTCTTCCCTGAAAACCGGAAAGACTTCCGCTGAGCGTTCCGCTGAGACTCATCACGCCGTCAAGAACGACGGAAACGTCCTGCCATCTCACGCGGTAGCTGAGCTGAGCGTCCGAGACCTGACCTTTGAGAGTCAGGCTGACTCCCTTTCCGATGTCGATTTTTTTCGACAGATACATTGTTTTCAAATTTCTGACTCTTCCCGAGCTGTTGACCGTTTTTCCGTTTTTGGAAACTACGTCTGCGTTTCCTTCATCGTCAATGACGATCGCTTCAACGCCCTCATCGGGGATAAAAGTCACGTATTCCGAACCTAAGATACCCTCTGCGTCTGCGTCTTCAACGGCTTCGTAAAAATCGACCGCTTCGGATTCTATCACAGTAACGTTTTCTTCGGCTGTGATTTTGACCGCCTTGAATGTCTGAGGAACTTCCGTTTCAAAAGCGGCGAACGTATCCCCCACGGAAATTTCAACCGGGCAGTCCGTCACTCTGACTGTCGTTCCCTCGATCGTCACTTCCGTTCCTTCCGGAACAACTTTAACTCCGTCATAGAATTTGTAAGTGTTTTCGTGTGAATCGTCAATTTCCGAGTTGGCAAGAATTTCCTGACCGTCAGTGAACATTTTTTCTGCTTCGCTGTTGGTGATCGGAGTATCCTTTTCAAACTTTCCGTCGATCAGAGAGATCCAGCCTCTGTTGACTGCGACCTGAGCGTCGTCGGGTGTTTCAAGCTCGTCTGCGTCCGAGAATGTGTAGGGATAATCTTCGTCTTCGTTAGATTCGTCCCTCAGCCTGATCCCCAGACCATAGTTGAATGTCGTCACCGCGAATTCACGTGTTGCAGGGTCGTTCGGTTTGAAATCGAAGCCTGCAGGAAGACTTATTATACCGAACGATATAGCTTTCATGATATCGTCGTAATACTCGTCCTCGCTTGTGAAATCGCTGTAATACTGATCGGGATACTCGTCTTGACCTACATCAAGCCGGAAAATGTTGATGAGGTTGTGGATCCATTCCGCACGAGTCAGATAATCCCTTTCGTCTTCGCCTTCGCCGCTTCCGTAAACAAGTTCGTAGTCGATGTTTTTGAACGATCTGTTCGCAAGCTTCGACTCGAAGTCTGTGTGAAGAAGCTGAGGCATGTCGTCGACGGAGAACGCATCGTCGTTCTCGTCTTCGTAGGTTTGGTTGTTCAGGATTTTGCGAAGGCTGCTCGGATCCTGAACCGTGGTTTGATCTTCGATCTGCTCAATAGGCTGATAGTTTTCCGTGACCGCAGAAGGTGTGCTGATCGAATCTGCGGAAGCTTCGATAGGCGCGATGAACGCAGTCACAGCAAGAAGCAAACTCAGCGTTAAAGCAATAAGTCGTTTGATCCCCATTTTTTCACTCCTTTAACAATATTTTACACCGATTTTTGTGAAAGTTTGTGCTTTTAAGGTGTAATTGTGTATAAAATGCACAAGCACATTATATCACAAAAAGAATCATAAATCAACAATGTGGTAGAAATAATGCCATTTTTGGGAAAATTGAATTTCCCGAGGAGATGATCGGGAAAACGACCGTGGAGTAAGTTCGGAACGATCTCTGTGCGTAAAAAATTATGTTCCGAAACAATAAAAAAAGAGAGCCGTGAAACCACGACTCCCTTTGTAAAAAAATTGCTATAAAACAATCAGTCACTTGTGTAGGGCAAAAGAGCCAAATGTCTTGCTCTCTTAATAGCGACTGTAAGACCTCTCTGATGACGGGCACATGTTCCTGTAACACGTCTGGGCAAAATCTTTGCTCTTTCAGAAAGGTAACGGCGAAGCTTGCCGATATCCTTATAGTCGATCACTTCTACCTTATCAACGCAGAATGCGCAAACCTTTTTACGGCCCTTGCGGCTTCTGCGGTTATCTCTTTCCGGTCTGTCTGCCATTTTTATCGCTCCTTTTCATCATAATTTAAAGATCCCGGACTCTCAGAACGGAAGATCGTCGTCTAACGGCATATCTTCAAAATCGCCTGCGCTGCCGTTTGAGTAAGTCGGCGCAGGAGCAGAGTCCTGTCTCGGTGCAGAATTGTAACTGTTTCCGGAGTAGCTGCTCTGTCTCGAGCCGCCGCCGTCTCTTCTGTCACCCGTAAAGTTTACATTGTTCGCAACAACTTCAAACGTATACTTTTTAACACCGTTGTTGTCGGTGTAGGAACCTGTCTGGATCGAGCCGTCAAGCGCCATAAGCTGACCCTTAACGAAATAACGGCTGACGAATTCCGCCGTCTGTCTCCATGCGATGCAGTTGATAAAATCAGTCTGACGTTCGGTTCCCGCTTTCGCATAATTTCGGTCAACAGCCAATGTGAATCGGCAGACCGAAAGACCGCTTGATGTGGTGCGAAGTTCAGGGTCGGCAGTAAGCCTGCCCATAAGTGCTACGATATTCATCATATCCTTATCCCCCGATTAAGCTTCCTTCTTGATGATCAATGAACGAAGAACTCCGTCTGTAATCTTGTATCTTCTGTCAAGTTCTGCCGGGAAATCAGCGTCGCTTGTGAAGTTGTAAAGCACATAGTAGCCTTCTGTTTCCTTATTGATCTGATAAGCAAGAGCTCTTTTGCCCCACTCATCAACACTCTCGAGAGCTGCGTGTCTTTCGATAACACCCTTAAAGTATTCAACTACCTTAGCGATACCCTCTTCACCGAGTTTTGCGGAAACTACAAGAACAGACTCATAAGAATACTGTAAATTTTCCATTATGTTGCACCTCCTTTTGGACTTTGGCCCCGCTCACGCACGGAGCAAGGAGTTATTCATTTACAGAATAACATATAAATTATACACAATGAAGGTGCGAAAGTCAAGGTCTTAAAAAAATTATTTTACCGAAAATATCCTTTGTATCGTCAGTTTTTTTATACAGATGTATTTATCACCGCAAAAATGGCTATCAACCCTGCGACCATAAACATCGATCCGAAAAGAAAGGAAACAAAATCGGAATCTTTTTCAAGAATCGGATCATATACCTCCATGGGATTTAGGGGATTGATGAAGAGCTTCTGGAATGTTCCGATGACCGGAGCTTTTCCGGCGGATCCTGGTGAAACGACATGATACGGAACGTTTTGATATTCAAAGTCAAAAATAGGTGCATAAGTAACAGTCGTTCTTCCTTCGTCATCGGTATGATAGTGTTTTTCGAAATTTACCGTTACAGCGGAGACCGTCTGAGTGCAGCGTTTCTTTCGGTGGGATCTTTCCACAGGTATTATGATCCCGACGTAACCGCCAATATAAATGAACAGTGAACAGAAACAAATGATGATCCCGAACTCGGGTTCTTCCGGAATAGACCCTTTTATTATCCCTGCGATAGTCGACGCAATAAGAACTACGCCGACGGCGATCCCGAAATAATTCGCTGTTCTCTGATCCTGCTCTTTTTTGGGAATAATGGCTGCGTTAAGAGCGATAGTGTATATCCCGAGCCACATCGGGGAAAAACCATGGTGCAATACGCATAAAATTCCCATTATGATAAGCATTGGGATGAAAATTGCACCTTCCTTTCCTGTAAAAAGACTAAAAATCGTCTTTGGTTTCAAAGACGGATCCTCGAAAGAAGGAGATTTAACATTTCTTTCGGGATAAGAGTCTTGGTTTGCGCCGGAGTTATTAATGCTCGCAGTTACGTTAAAATATCTGTTTGATTTTTTTTCGGGAACGTCTTTCGTTTCGTTCAGGAAAAAATCTTGATCGTTGTTTTTCATATTATACCTCCCAAAAAACTGTGTCATAATTGCCTGCAAATAAGCAATGAAGTTCGGTGAACTGTCAAGCTGTCATTGCGCGGGGCTTGCGTAAATTTCTATGGAAATGTACGTACGTTATAATTAGTCGGTTTGGAAAACAATATAAGCACTGAGGTTCCCATAAAAACAAAACCAAAAATACGAAGAAACCGTATTGTGTTTGCGTCTCTGTCGGGGTCGTAGAATTCTTCGGGCTTGTCGGGATTGATGTAAAGCGTGACTGCCTGCCCCACTGTCGGACGGGAGCTTGTGCTGTAGCTTGGAGTGACTTTAAATTGTATTCCGTTGTACTCAAATTCGTAAACGGGCTTATAGGTCGTTGAGTCATCGTCGGAAATAACTTTGACGTCAGTGATGGTCGACATTACATCCTGAGTACATCGTTTCTGAACGTTATGCATGTGACCCGGAATGACTAATGCGATCAGGCTTCCGGAAAGGAGAAAAACTAAGAAAAGTATTAATTTAACGTTGTTTTTTCTCATAAAATACCTCCAAAATCAGATAATAATTTTATGCTGCGGCTCATGCGGCATTCGGCAGCGAGCCGCTGTTCCCACGGCGGAAACACCGTACCCGGAACACCGGGATCAGACCGGTGCTGTTTTCCGGCATTCCCCTCGATCACGGCAATGAATGTCAGAAACAGATCTGCCCCATTGCTTAAAGATGATAAATTCATAATCATACACCTTCCTTGCTTTATAAAAATTTGATTATAAATTGATTTATTATATCAACAATTTGTGAACACCGGATGAATTTTTGTACATTTTTAAGGCAATACCGCACAGAGATTGTGCCGAAGATGCGCAGTAGATTTTTTCGTCAGAGTGCATAAAACTGCCGCAGGAATACTGAC
>CACYDE010000178.1 GCA_902773045.1 uncultured Ruminococcus sp.
ATCATGGGTTTTGTGATTGAAAACGGCGTACTGATAAAGTACACAGAGGAACCGGGTGTTACAGAGGTCGTTATTCCCGATGGGGTAACGAGTATCGGAAATTGGTTTTTTTGGAATTGCCGCAACCTGACGTCTGTTGTTATCCTCGACTGCGTGACAAGTATTGGGTTTTCGTTATTTTCTGGCTGTGAAAGACTGTTTTCCTTGACGATAGGAAGCGGTCTTGAGTCGATTGATTTTCTGTCGGATTCATTTTTGACAGAAATCAACATCAGCCCTGATAATAGATATTTAACATCCATAGACAATGTTGTTTACAATAAAGATAGTACTGTTCTGATAAAGTGTGCAAGTATGAAACCCGGTGTATTGCATATTCCTGAAGGAGTGAAATGTATCGCTTCCCGTGCGTTTCTGAACTGTAAATCACTGACAGCTCTTTTTATCCCGGACTCTGTGACAGAAATACAGGAAAACGCATTCGAAGACTGCAGTGGCTTAGTTTCTCTCAGTATCGGAAGCGGGTTACAGTCATTGAATGAGATCCCGTTTTCGATTCTGGAGGAAATCACGATCAGTCCCGACAATCCCTGGTATGCTTCAACGGAGAACGTGGTTTATCAGAAAAAGAGCTTGAAGCTGATCAATTGTGCCGGCAGGAAAAAAGGAGAGCTGAGAGTACCCGATGGTGTGACGAGTATCGGACCGAGTGCTTTCAAGGACTGTTCGGAGCTTACCTCCATTATTCTTCCCGACAGTGTTGACAGTATCGGTAAAGACGCGTTCAAAGGCTGTCATGCTTTTCACGTGGAGAACGGAATTTTTATCAGAGATCATACTCTGCATTTGTACACAGGCGCTACCATGAAAGTGACAATACCTGATGGCGTGAAGAAGATTGCAGATTACGCTTTTCTTGGGTGCGAAACATTGTTTTATCTGATCGTTTCCGATACGGTAGAGAGGATTGGGGAGGGTGCGTTTCAGAACTGCAGGAATATGGAAAGAGTCGATCTTGGTAGCGGGATCAAAAGGATCGGGAAAGCTGCTTTTTCAGGATGCAGAAGCCTTTTACTCCGTTATCGGAACCTTAGGAGTGACAGAGATCGGAAGCCGCGATTTTGCTTCCTGTTCAGTGCTTTACTCCATAACATTTTCAAACGCTGTTAAGAATATTGGGGACAGAGTGCTATTCGACTGCCGTGATCTTCATTATGTCAAAGCGCCTTATGAGTTGTGTGTGAAAAAGCAGATCAACTCAGGCACCCCTATTGTGGTGGAATTTCAGGATGATAAAGATCATTATTCTGTTTTTATGGAAGAGGATGTTCCCTGGAAGAAGTATGATGCACAGCTTCTCGGGATAGAAGATAATAAAAAAAACAGCTGCATAAACGACTTTTCGGGGCACTCGGACGTCTTCTTGAGCCGGTTGAGCTGACAGAAGAAACCGGACGTTCCAATAAAGAATTGATCGCCAAGAATCTGAAAAGAATGATCCCGCTTGCTGAAGAGATTAAATGTCCTTTTGCGATGCAGGCACTTTTTGATATGGGGTTAATCAATGAAACCAATATCAAAGCTATGAGGAAGAAACTCGCGGAATCAGACGTGCCTGAAATAGCCGCTTTATCCGAAAGGTTCATGAGTGACAGAGATAGGAAAAAGATCAACAAACAAGCTGCTGCGGAGGAAGTGCAGCCGTCTGAGTCCGTTGAACCGCTTGCCGCAGTATACAGAGAAAAGCTTGCGGCTATGGAGAATATTTATCCTATCAATATGATAAGAGATCCTTCAACTAAGTTTCCTGTTGTCACCCTCAGGGACGGAACAGCGGCTCCCGATGAATTGCTGAGATTTATCATAGCCTCTTATGCGGGAATGGATTGTTGCCGTTTTCATGAGGAAGCTGACAAAGCAGCCGCACTTTTGTCCTATGAGTCGCTGACAAAGGCTGTTGCCTGTATAAAAAATAATATGGCTGATAGTTACTTAAAATACTATCTGTTTTTGGTTCCGTTTTTATGCCGATATGGAAATTGCGAAACCATAGAAAATATTCTGAAAGACTTCGGGAGCTTCAACGATTATGATTATGGAAGCGTTCTGGATCAAATTATACGTTCATCTATAATTCTGAGCGATACCTGTACGGCTGCTCACAAATCATATCATTACATTTCTTGACAGGCTGACAAATATTCAATAAAAGAATGTAATACAGTCAGTTGCTGTTGAGACTTTAATATATAAGTAAATTATCAAACGGAGGTTAAAAACATGGATATTAAAGATGCTAAAGAATTATTGAAGGAAATCAGAGAAGAAGTATTATCCGGAGCACATCGTCAG